>NZ_JBQLZL010000056.1:0-75350 GCF_052168255.1 Almyronema sp.
AACAAAACTAAATAATGACTGAGTTTCAAGTTGTCATTAGCGCCACTCGTTTTTTATCGCATGGACATCGGAAAAATACTCACTTATAAGTCCGATATCATTATTCAAGAATGGATTGAAAATATTCGAGAAGACAGCATCGTCACCAGCGATCAAAAACTTTCGTATCAGGCTGTTCGCAACAGCATTCCGCTGTTGCTTGAAGCGCTAGCCAGCATTTTATCGCAATCAGAAGAAAACGAAATTACGCTTTTAAAAGAAAAAGCTATAGAACACGGAATTTTAAGGGCTAAGCAAGGATTCAATGCCGAAGAATTAATGCGAGAATACGGCATTTTGCGGCAAACTATTTTTTCAAACCTAGAGGCAGAAATTTTTCAACTCAGCACTGCTCAAGCTATTCGTTTTTTTCGGCTAATTGATTTAGCCATTGATAGAGTCATCGGTCGCTGTTTTAAGAGCTATACAGCCGAACTGTTAGACGATCTAGAGCAGGTTAAAAGTCAGCTTTTGCTCACCAATCAGGAATTAAACCGACTGGTGATTGCTCAGCAAGAAAACACTTCTCGCCTAGCCCACGAACTCAAAAACCCTTTGAATTCAATCATTGGCTATTCTGATTTGATTTTGAGACGCAACAAATTTAACCCTGACAGCGACAATCACAACTACGATCTAAAGCAAATTGAACGAGTGCTGAGAAATGCCAGAAATTTGCTGCGTATTATTAACGATGCTCTAGAAATTTCGCGTTACAAAGCAGGCAAAATTAAGCTAAAGCCATTGTTTGTGGATCTGCCTAAGCTTGTTGATGGAGTGATTGATGTACTTGAACCGCTGGCAAATGAAAAGAATTTGCCGCTGGTCAAGCACTACTCTTTAGAAAGAGCAGGTATTGTGACCGATTCTTTGAGGTTACAACAGGTTTTGACTAACTTAATCAGCAACGCTATTCGCTATACCAAAACAGGCAAAATTGAAATTACCTGCTGTTCTCAGGCAGAGGGGATTGAGATTGCTATTGCTGATACGGGCATTGGCATTGCGGCAGCCGACCAAGCTCACATTTTTGAACCGTTTTATCAGTCGAGCTATAGTGCCCGTTTACCGGATAGCACCGGGCTAGGGCTGACGATTGTAGCCAATATTGTGGAGTTGCTACAGGGCAAAATTCAGTTCAAATCTGAAGTGGATGTGGGGACTACATTTAGGTTATGGTTACCAACGGCGATCGCGGCTGAAGAAAGCACCGAACTCTCAGCCTAGTCAGGTTGGCTTAGTAATCCGCCACCTTTGGCCGATTAGAACTGGGTTGTAGCTCAGGCGCAAGGCAGAAGCAGAGCTTTGCTAGCAGTGGCTTTCAGCGATCGCAGAATCTTAACCCTGATGGCTACCGCTTTAGCTATCGTAAACTGGCAGGCAAACCGTAAATTGACTGCCTTCTCCTAGCTTAGAGTGAACTCTCACCTGTCCGCCCATGCCTTCTACCCACCTTTTAACAATGGATAGCCCTAGTCCAGTTCCTCCTGTTGCCCGCGAGCGATCTTCATCAACCCGGTAAAACGGTTCAAAAATAGCGGTTTGGTCACACAGCGGAATCCCTCGCCCGTGATCGATCACCTGAATTTGGGCTTGCCTGCCGACCTGCAACAGTTTGACCGTCACCGTTGCCCCTACCGCTGAGTAATTGACGGCGTTGTCTACTAAATTGATCAAGACCTGCTTCAGACGGTTGCGATCGGCTTGAACAACCACAGAAACAGCTTCAGCTTTAACCTCAATCTGCTGATTGCCATAGTCTGCCATTTCAACCACCTCCAGCACCAAATCTTTCAGCTCCAAAAGTTCTCGGTTAAAATGCAGGCTGCCACTTTCAGCGCGGGCTAAATCTAGCAGGTCTTGCAACAGACGAATGGTTCGTTCGGTTTCAGCCGTGGCAATTTCTAACCCTTCTCGCTGTGGCTCTGTGAGGGTTTGGCAGCGGCGCAGCGTACTTTGCAAATAGCCGTTAATTAAGGTTAGGGGGGTTCGCAATTCATGAGAGACGTCGCTAACAAAACGTCGCTGCTGCATCCAGGCTGCTGACAGGCGAGAAAGCATCATGTTGCAGGTTTGGGCTAGCTGTTGCACCTCTGTGGGTGCTTGACCCAGTTGTAACTGCGTTTCTCCTAAATTGCTGGCTGAAACGTTGGCAGCCAGACGATTGAGCTGACAAATAGGTTGTAGCGATCGCCGGATGTAGAAAATAGTCACCCAGGCGATCGCCAGCAAAGCCACCCCACTTACTAAGCGCAAACTGCGCACCATCACTAAAAAGCTTTGCTGGGCTTGAGTAATGTCTTTAGCGACATATAGCTGACCGATGGGTTCTTCAGCAACTGCCAAAGGGCCTGCACAAATCACTAAATAGCGATTGCCAACGGCGTACACCTGCGCGACCTGAGTGGCTTCTAAATTGAGGAGTTTGGTGGCTAAACTCCCGGCCTGCCAAGACGGTAACGACAAAGTTTGCGATCGCGCCAAAACCTGATTATCCGCAGATTTGAGCCAAATTGCTAAGTCGCCTGTGGTGCGGTAGTCAATCACCCGCTGCACTGCTTCTTGAGAGGGCATCATGGCCTGATAAAGTTCAACATCTTCACCCAGGCGTGCCGCCACATCGATCGTGGTTTGTTTGTGCCCCGCTAGCAAGATTTGCTGCATTTGCCAGGTGATCCAGGCAGTCATGCCGCCAATTCCCAGCGCCAGCGCTAGCAAAATTACAGCCGTCAACCGAAACTGAATCGAGTTAGGATCAACACGCTGCAGGGCTTGGTGAATAGGCTTAGACAGCCGTTGAAAAAAGGTCATGCGAGGAAAGTCAACAACAGACGCAAAAAACCAAATCAAAATCTGCTGTAAAGCCTTTTAAGCCTTAGTTCAGAGGGTATCAGATGAATCTGAGAAAAGCCTGATTTTTCACCCCTCAGCCGCTGAAAAAGTTTACAGCAGACAGATTTTGGCACTAATCGAATCAACAGACGTTTCTCAGGAAAATTTCAGTTGCAGCACCTTTAATAAAGCCTGACGCCGAACCAAAGCCCCTGCAAACTTCCTAGACCCCACTTTGTTCAAATTTATCTATCCACATGGTCAAAGCACATCCCCCATTAGCTTCAACCGATCGGTTCACTCCTTTTGCCCAAAAATTAGCCGCCCCTCTCACAAAGCGTCGCATTCGCGTACTGCAAATTAACCTAGGTCGCCGCTGCAACCTGAGCTGTAGCCATTGCCATGTAGAAGCGGGGCCTCATCGCCAAGAAGAACTGACCCCAGATGTGTGTGAGCAGCTGATCGCCTTGATTCAGCGCTTTCCACAAATTGAGGCTGTCGATTTGACGGGCGGTGCCCCCGAAATGAACTATGGCTTTCGTCCTTTAGTGGCTGCAGCTCGCGCCGCTGACAAAACGGTGATTGTGCGCTCGAACCTGACCATTTTCTTCGAAGCTGGCTATGAAGACTTACCCGCCTATTTTGCTCAAAATCAGCTACGGGTTGTGGCTTCTCTGCCTTGCTATTTAGCCGAAAATGTGGACAAAATGCGCGGTCAGGGGGTATTTGAGGCTTCGGTGCAGGCGCTAAAACAGCTCAATGCTTGGGGGTATGGTCAAGATCCGGCTTTGAACTTAGATCTGGTCTACAATCCGCCTGTACCGACTTCGTCAGACTTTGCTTTAACCCCCAACCAGCAAAAGCTAGAGCAAGACTACAAGGCTTTTTTGCATACGCACTTTGGCATTGTTTTTAACCAGCTACTGACCATTACCAATTTGCCCATTGGTCGTACCAAATTTCATCTGCAGCACCGCCAGCTTCATCGGCCTTATCTGGCCTTTTTAGAGCAGCACTATAACCCCACCACTGTTGAGCATTTGATGTGCCGCGATGAACTTTCGATTGATTATCTGGGCAATGTCTACGACTGCGATTTTAATCAGATGGAAGGTTTGCCAGCGCGATCGCCTAAAGGTGAACCTCTGACAGTAGCTCAGCTTTTAGCCGCCGACTCTTTGGATTTAGTTGAGCAGGTACAAACAGCCGCTTATTGCTATGGCTGTACGGCAGGCAGCGGTTCTAGCTGCGGTGGGGCGTTGACCTGACCGTTTTAGGGGTTGTGATGCGTAGGTTTGTGGTTCGTCCGCTTTGATCTGTTGTTACCGTAGTGGTCTAAACCCATGAATTATTTACTTTGGCCTCGTTCTAAGGGCTTGCGCATGATGTTGCTAATGATGACGGCGGCGATCGCCTTTGCGGCGACTCCAGCTTTGGCTCAAGAAGCGGCGACGGGCCTTTCTCCTCAGGCGCGTCTGTTTGAAGTGCTGGCTTGGATTGATAGTTTGGGGATTGTGGCTCCGCTAGTTTTTATTGGCCTTTATATTGTGGTTACCGTTGCGTTTTTGCCCGCTTCGATTATCACTTTGGGGGCTGGAGTCGTTTTTGGCGTTGTTAAAGGTTCCATTTTTGTTTTTGTTGGCGCCATGTTGGGAGCCACCACTGCCTTTTTAGTAGGGCGGTACGTGGCTAGGGGATGGATCTCTCAAAAAATCGCTAACAACGAACGATTTCAGTCGATTGATGAGGCTATTGGCCGCGAAGGGCGCAAAATCATTTTTTTGATTCGACTGTCGCCAGCTTTTCCGTTCAATCTGCTTAATTACGCCCTGGGTCTGACCAAAGTTTCTCTGGTTGACTATGTGCTAGGCACGACAGGCATTATTCCTGGCACGATTATGTATGTTTATCTGGGTTCACTGGCGGGCAGTCTCGCCATGATTGGCACAGGCGAAGCCCCCTCTAATCCGGCCATTATCTGGACAATTCGGATTGTTGGCTTCCTGGCTACTGTAGCCGTGACGGTCTATGTCACCCGCGTCGCCCGCAAAGCGCTGAAAAATGCGGTTCCTGAAGGGGAAGAAGTGGTAGTAGAAGGTTAGGCCGAGCAGAGGCTAGGGCGCGATCGCTTTGATGATTCATGCGGTTATCGCGCCTCGCGGCTTGGCTTAATCGGCTGGCCTTTGCTCACCTGTTTGGGCGGCCTTGCTCTGATATTGCGGTAGCCACAAAGATTAAACCCCTTAGATAGCTAAAAGCTGCTGATAGAAAACTTTTGCTTCTGCCCTCTGCTGTCTACCTTTAGCTATACCTCGATCGCTATGCAAAGCCTCATCCGACATAAGCGGCTCTGGCTGTTGACAGGCTTGGGCGTGGTTTCGCTGGTCTGCTGCCGAGATGTGTTTCATTTGCTGCTCCATCCAGACAGCTTAATTGAGTTTTTGACCTGTGCCGGACACTGGCGATCGCTGGCTTTTATGACAGCTCATGTGCTAGCCACAGCCATAGGCGTGCCAGGAACCCTTTTGGTGATTGTGGGCGGCGCTGTTTTCGGCCTATTTTGGGGAACGGTGTGGTCAGTCGTGGGCGCTACCTTAGGGGCGATCGCAGCTTTTGGTCTGGCTCGTTACTTGCTGCACGACTGGTTTAAGCAGCGGTTTGGGCAGTGGCCGTTACTCATCCGGCTTAACCAGGTTGTGAAGCAGCGGGCTTTTCACTGCGTTTTAGCGGTGCGGTTTGCTCCTATTTCACCCTTTAATGTGATTAATTTTTTGTTTGGGCTGACGGTGGTACCGCTGAAACCTTATGCCCTGGGCACCTTTTTAGGCATTATTCCAGGTACCTTAGCCTATACCTGGCTGGGGGTAACGGGCCGACAGGCGCTCGATCAGCAAAACTTTTTACCATTGGCGATCGCCTTGAGTTTGTTAGGGTTGTTGTCTTTATTGCCAGCGTTGATGCGCTGGAAAGTCAGTTGAGTCAAACAGCATCGAGGGTGATTGTGGCTGTAGATCCTCGGACTGAGGCATGCTCAAGCCAGAGGGCAGAAGCAAAAGTTTTCTATCAGCAGCTTTTAGCTATCTAAGGGGTTTAACGCGGGTGGCTACGGCGATCGCGGCTAGGGTTGTGCTGGCAAATCAAACTCAAAACTTGAGGAACTTAGCGCGTCTTCTTTCCTCAGAGATCTAGAGTTGAGTTAGATTAACTGTCGCACCCCCTGAAATCGCCAATGGGACAGGACTGCATGAACGAAAGCCATCGAGAACGAGCTATTTGGCCTCAGTTACGCCGCTGCCGTAGCGTCTGGCGACGGTTGAGACGTCACTTGCAACTTGGTGCGATTGCCCTGCTGACAGCGATCGCAGCGATCTGTCTATGGGCACCCCTAGGGGGAGCGCAAACCGAACCGAATACAGCGGCGATCGTTCTAGATGGTCGCCCGGTTTTGGAAGTAGCCGCCACCGCTGACTTAACGGCTCAAGAGCGAGCCGAAGGCATCAGCGAGCGCCTGGCCGAAGCCGCCACTAGCCGGGAAAGAGCCATTTTGCGACAGGATGTGCAAAACAACTTGCCCACAATTTTGCTAAACGGAGAGCTTTTGCTCACCATTACCACCACCGATCAGGATTTGAGCAACTATCCCACCGTAGAAGCCCAAACCAAAGGCTGGATAAAGCAAATTAGAGAAGCCATTTCGCAAGCGCAAGAAGAGCGCAGTCAAGAATTTTTGCAGCGGGCGGGGCTAATTTCACTGGGGGTTTTGCTGGTAGCGGCGATCGCCCACTGGCTAACGGGTCGCATCTGGCATCGTTATCTTAGCCAGCTTCTACAAGGCTTGACCTTTAGCGATCCTAGCGAAGCCAATAGTCGTACCCCATCAGCCGCACGGCTACTGATTAACGGTTCTTTGCTGCTGGTGCGGCTGGGCATTTGGGGCGGCACGCTGCTTTATATTACTAATCTTTTCCCCTTTACCCGCCAGTGGAGCTATCGGTTTGTCGATGCCTTAGCCAACACGTTTACTCTGCGGAGTTTTGTTTTAGGTTCGCGCTCTTTTTCAATTCTTGATTTGCTCTTTTTGCTGGTGCTGCTGCTAGGGCTGATTATCGTCTCCAGCACGGTTACCAATATTTTGCGATCGCGGGTACTGCGCATTACGGGGATCAATCGCGGGGCGCAAGAGGCCGTTGCCATTCTAGCCAAGTACACCCTCATTTCAATTGGCACAATTGTCATTTTGCAGGTGTGGGGTTTAGACCTGAGTTCTTTGGCTATTTTGGCCAGTGCTTTGGGGGTAGGAATTGGTTTGGGCTTGCAAAATATTGCCAAAGACTTCGGCAGCGGTCTGGTGCTGGTATTTGAGCGACCCATTCAGGTGGGAGATTTCGTTGAGTTTGGTGACTTTATGGGCACCGTCGAACGCATTGGAGCGCGAAGTACCGAAATCAAAACGCTAGATCAAGTTTCCATCATCGTGCCTAATTCTCGCTTTTTAGAGCAAGAAGTGATCAACTGGAGCCACCGCAACCCGATTTCGCGAATTCGTCTCCCCGTCGGTGTAGCCTACAAGTCAGATCCCAAAAAGGTTCGTCAACTTCTGTTAGAGGCTAGCCGCGAACATGCCAGCGTTCTTTCAACGCCCGTGCCTCAAGTCTTTTTCACAGGCTTTGGCGATAGTGCCTTAGAGTTTGAACTGCTGGTTTGGATTGCTGAACCTAGCAAGCAGCTTTTGATTAAAAGCGACCTTTACTTCACCATCGAAGCTCAGCTACGGCAGCACGAAGTTGAAATTCCCTTTCCGCAACGCGATTTGCACCTGCGTACGGGTAACTTTCCCCTGGATCTATCAGCAGAAGTGCAGCAGTTTTTAAGCCAGTTTTCTCAACGTGCTAAAAATGGGCGCTAGCCGTTGCCACATCACACCTAAACTTCCATAAGTGGCCTAGGATTGCTATAAATCGCTATCAAGCTGATAATCTATTCGTCTGGCTGCGCCCAAACGTTATGATGCAATGCTAAATCCAAACCAACTGCTGATTGATGCCTTTGTTGAAAAACTAAAAGCGGGTTATTCGGCTACCTATGGCGGACTCAATGCTGACTATGCCGATATTATTGCCTGGGTCGGCAATATGGGCATTGAAAACATCGCCAACAGCAATGCCCTATACCACAACCCAGAGCATACGGTTTTGGTCACTTTAGTGGGCCAAGAAATTTTGCGCGGCAAGCATATTCGAGAAGGGGGCGTGTCTTGCTCCGACTGGCTGCACTTTCTGATTTCTTTGATCTGTCATGATATTGGCTATGTTAAAGGGGTTTGTCGGCAAGATTTTGTCAATCAGTGCATTTATGCTACGGGTCGCGGCGATGAAACGATAACGCTACCGCGAGGTTCTACTGATGCCAGCCTCACACCTTACCATGTCGATCGCGGTAAGCTGTTTATTCAAGAGCGATTTGGCGGTCATCAGCTGATCAAAGCTGCCACCATTCAAGCCAATATAGAACTGACGCGCTTTCCGGTACCGCTAGATACTGACCATCAAGATACGGTGGGCTATCCCGGCTTGGTCAGAGCGGCTGACTTGATTGGACAACTTTCTGACCCACGATATCTACAAAAAATTCCTGCCCTCTTCTACGAGTTTGAAGAAACAGGGGTGAATCAGCAGCTAGGCTATCAGACCCCCGAAGATCTACGCCTCAACTATCCCCGCTTCTACTGGAAAACGGTTTATCCCTATATCAACGATGCGATCGCCTATCTGCGTCTCACCCAAGAAGGCAAGCAGATTTTAGCTAATCTCTATGCTCATGTGTTTGAAGTCGAACACGAAAACCATCGCCAGCCGCTTTAATTAAACGGCTGGCGACAGCTATAGCTAAAATTAGAAGGCTAAAAGCAGAAGGCAGAATGAAAAGCTTTCAGCCCGCTAAATGCTTCAGTATCTCAACCTGAGTGGCTATAGCTATTGATCTCGCAAGATGATAGCAAGCTGCCCGTCCAGGCGATTTGATCCATATTGCCTATGGCACCGTAAGGGGCTTTACCGCTTGATTGGCCAGAGATTGGGAAATTTTCTTGTAATTCCAAAAGCCAAAAATCAGCCAGAAGGCTAACAGCCCGGTCGTCAGTAGTAAAACGGGAACCGCACCAAAGCGATTAATCAGCAACGGTGCCGCCCCCGTAAACAAGCCACCACCCACAATGGGTTCAAAAAAGAGCTGTTTATAGCCAAAGCTTTCAAAAGCACCTGAGCGATCGTCGGGGTCAACCATGCGCATGAGCAAAATGCCCGTAGCCGTGACGCCCATTGACTGCCCCATATCCCCAATGCCCCGCTCAAACCAGTAGGTAGGGATAATTCGAGGTGCCATGTAAACGAAGAAAAGCACATTCCAGGCAATTCCGGCGATCGCGAGAACGGTAAAAGCCCCTAGGTTGCGGGCAATAATTGCCAGACTAATAGAGGCTAAGGCCGCCACAATGGTGGCATCTAGCGCCACACCGCCAATGCGAACCATTAGTTGACGGCTGACCAAATACTGGCAGTTAAAGCGCTCTAAAATGAGTTGCACAATAATGCCCCCCACCAAAGCCATCGGAAACAGGGGGATGCCTCCCATAATTTCTAATCCATCCCCGCCCCGATTCCAGGTGAGCGTTTCAATTAAGACCAGCAGTTGCAAAATGATCCAGCCAATGGCGATCGCCACTCCCACAAACCCAAACTGCAACGAAAGCGGATCAACCAACAAGCTATTGAGATGTCGCCGTCGCCGCTCTCGCATCTCAGGGCTTTCGCGTTCAGCCGGAGTTCGCTCTTGGGCATCGGCAGGAATTTCGTCTAGATCACGTCCCTGAGCAATATACCCCCGCTGACGCCCCCAGTTAGCTAGCAGCACCCCGGCAATAATGCCACTAACGATACCAATCGTGGCCATACCAATTGCCAGATCAGGGCCCGCCTCAAACCCAATCTCTTCAAATACCTCTGCCATGCCCGCCGCCGTGCCATGCCCCCCTTCAAAGCCAACCTCAATTAAGGTTCCGGCTACGGGCGGCAGGCCAAAAACAGGCCCCAAAACCAGCAACGCTAGCAACAGACCAACCACATACTGACCCCAGGCCAGCGACTGACCAAAAGCAACCTGAGGGGAAGCCCGCCGCCAAATTTCAGCCGGAGGCGGGATAAATTCGCCCAGAAAGATAGTGGCAAAAACGATATTGATAAAAACGCCTGGAATTTCTGACCACACCTCTAAAATAGGCTGAGGAAACAGCCCCCCCGCCAGGGGAGCCGCTTCTCCAACCAGGTTGGTCATCAATGCGCCTAAAGCACCAGGCCCCAAAAGCAAAGCAATCACCCCCGCTACAATGGAGCTGGGCAAAAACAACGTTTGAAAGAGGCTTACCCGCTGACGCGTCCATCGCCCCACCAAAATTAAAAAGCCCAGAATAATAAAGGCAAAAAAGACGTCTTGAAAATCATAGGCGGCGCTTTCGCCGGCTGCCTGAGCGCGAGCCACCAGTGCGGCTGGCCCTGCTAACAGCAGCAGTGCCCAAACAACGGCCGAACGCCACGGCCTGAGTACCGAGTGCCGCAACCGACGGTTGAACCCCAACTTCGGCAAAGCGGACTTAAGTTTTGGCATGTCATCCTCCAAAAACTAAATAGCGCTTACCTAGACAACTTGGAAAAACCTTAGCCAAGCTGACTCAGCAGCCACTGAAGGTTATCGCTGAGGATTATCTGCAAAAAGACCAGTCTACGCGACACGATTAGCCTGAAAAGTTACCGTTGCGCTGCAGTAGCGTAAGTTTAAAGACAGTGTGGCAACCAGTTGAAAAGCTTAGAATTACCTCAGCCGCTTGATCTCACCTAAATATAAAGAAAATAGTAAGTGTTGCTCTCTTTCTTAACCGTATCAGAACTGACACTCTTTTTTAGCAGCGATCGCCATTGGGTCGCTAAAAAAGTGGTGGCAAGACTTACACAGCAGGTAACTTTGCCGATATAGTTGCTCTGATAAGCGTTCTATTTCAAACATTAGCCAGCAGCATAGTGAGGGAAGGGTATGGCCTTTGAATATCCTGCAGACTTGAAGTATGCAGATACCCACGAATACGTTCGCGTTGACGAAGAGGGCGTCGCCATTATTGGTATTACTGCTTTTGCGGTTGATCAACTGGGTGATGTCGTCTTTTTGGAACTGCCAGAGATCGGCGACACGATTGAAAAGGGAGATACTTTTGGCACGATTGAGTCGGTCAAAGCCGTTGAAGATTTGAAGGCTCCGGTCACGGGCGAAGTTCTCGAACGCAATGAGGTGCTGCTAGAGGCTCCTGAGCAAATTGCCGATGATCCCTATGGGGATGCCTGGATGCTCAAAGTCAAAATGGATGACCCTGAAGAACTAGAAGATGCTATGAGCGCCGACGAATATCAAGACCAAGTAGAAGGAGCTTAGGCATTAGCCAGGACTTAGCCTCGGCTAGATTTGACAGAGTGAATACAATTGTAAATAAGCGACACTGTGATCCATCAGTCCGCAGGCTGATGGGTTTTGACTATTTACTTGATTGCGATCGCCGTTGTTTCCAGCCATAAGATTACATGCAAAAATCTCAATTTGACCCCAGCTTGACTGCACTTGAGACTTCAGTAGTGGGTGCTGCTGATTCCCGACAGCAGCAAACTGTAGCCAGAGAAACAACGCTATCTAGCCCGTCAGATTTTTTGCTTCGCCACTTAGGCCCCAGAACTGCCGATATTGAACAAATGTTGGCGACCTTGGGCTATGATTCACTGGCAGATTTAATTACAGCCGCTATTCCTGCCGATATTTGTCTACGGCACCCCCTCGCCCTCGACGAAGGACTGAGCGAATCGGCAGCTTTGGCTAAATTAAAAGCGATCGCTGAGCAAAACCAGGTTTACCGCTCTTTTCTCGGCCTGGGTTATCACAACTGCATTACCCCACCCGTGATTCAACGCAACGTCCTTGAAAATCCGGGCTGGTATACCCAATACACACCTTACCAGCCAGAAATTGCTCAAGGACGACTAGAGGCGCTGCTCAATTTTCAAACACTGGTAGCTGATCTGACAGCCTTACCGCTAGCAAATGCCTCTTTGCTGGACGAAGGAACGGCTGCCGCCGAAGCCATGACTATGGTGTATGGGCTGCAGCAGAAAAAAAAGTGCAAAACTTTTTGGGTATCGGCGGCCTGCCATCCGCAAACAATTGAAGTTGTCAAAACCCGAGCTTTGCCATTGGGCATAGAGATCCAGGTGGGTGATCACGCTACGTTCGATTTTGCCACCCCTGTTTTTGGCGTGCTGCTGCAATATCCCACTAGCGACGGCACCATTGAAGACTATCGCTCCTTCATTCAGCAGGCTCATGCAGCGGGGGCAAAGGCCATCGTCGCAGCCGATTTGCTGAGCCTAACGCTGCTGACACCACCAGGAGAATGGGGGGCAGATGTGGCCATCGGCAATACCCAACGATTTGGCGTGCCGCTGGGTTATGGGGGGCCTCATGCGGCCTATTTTGCCACCCACGAAGATTACGCCCGTAAGCTACCCGGTCGGTTAGTGGGTCTTTCCAAAGATGTTTATGGTCAGCCAGCATTGCGTTTAGCTTTGCAAACGCGAGAACAACATATTCGCCGCGATTCAGCTACCAGCAATATTTGTACGGCTCAGGTGCTGCTAGCCATTATGGCGAGTATGTATGCCATTTATCATGGCCCCGACGGTCTACGCCAGATAGCCAGCCGCATTCACCGCTTGACGGTAGCTCTAGCCGAAGGCTTAGAAAAGCTGGGCTATCAACTTACCCAGACGGCTTATTTTGACACCTTGCGAGTTGAGGTCGGCGCTGCGCAGTCAGATTTGCTGGATCGCGCGATCGCGCGTCGGATCAATCTGCGGGTATTAGACGACAAAACCTTAGTTGTAGCTTTAGACGAAACCGTCACGCTGCCAGATCTACAAGACTTGCTCGATATTTTCAATTGCTCGGCAATGCCTTTGCCAGAAGCAGCTGAGCTGTATGCCAATGCCGCGATCAAAATTCCCGCTCTGCGCACCAGCGACTATCTAACGCATCCAGTCTTCCATCAGTACCATTCTGAGACAGAGATGCTGCGCTATCTCTATCGTCTGCAAGGCCGCGATCTATCTTTGGCAACGGCGATGATTCCGCTGGGGTCTTGCACCATGAAGCTAAACGCAACCGCAGAAATGTTGCCTATTAGCTGGCCTGAGTTTAGCCAAATTCATCCCTTTGCCCCCCTAGCGCAAACGCAGGGCTACCAGATTTTGTTTCAACAGTTGGCAGACTGGCTAGCCGAAATTACTGGTTTTGCTGGCATTTCGCTACAGCCCAATGCAGGTTCTCAAGGTGAATATGCCGGATTGCTGGTTATCCGCCAGTATCATCAGCATCGTCACCAGGGACATCGTCATGTTTGCTTGATCCCCACTTCAGCTCATGGCACCAATCCAGCTAGCGCTGTTATGGCTGGCATGAAAGTCGTGACGGTTGCTTGCGATTTAGAAGGCAACATTGATGTAGCCGATTTGCAAGCGAAAGCGGCCAAACATGCTGAAAATCTAGCCGCGTTGATGGTTACTTACCCGTCAACCCATGGCGTTTTTGAAACAGCAATTCAGCAGATCTGCGAAATCGTCCATGCTCAGGGTGGTCAGGTTTATATGGACGGAGCCAACATGAATGCCCAAGTCGGTCTTTGTCGGCCTGCGGAGTTTGGCGCTGATGTGTGTCACCTCAACTTGCATAAGACGTTTTGCATTCCTCACGGGGGCGGTGGCCCAGGCGTCGGCCCTATTGGCGTAAAAGCGCACCTAGTTCCTTTTTTGCCGGGGCATAGCTTGGCGCAACCGCTCACTGGCGATCGCCGGATTGGGGCGATCGCGGCTGCTCCCTGGGGGAGTGCTAGCATCCTGCCGATTTCGTGGATGTATATTGCCATGATGGGTTCTAGCGGGCTAAAACGAGCGACAGAAGTGGCTATTCTCAACGCTAACTACATTGCCAAGCGCTTAGACAGCCATTACGACATTCTCTACAAAGGCAAGCAAGGGCTTGTAGCCCACGAATGCATTTTAGATTTACGGGCATTTCGTAAGTCGGCAGAATTAAGTGTAGAAGATATTGCCAAACGTCTGATTGACTATGGCTTTCACCCGCCTACAATGTCCTGGCCTGTCGCTGGAACCATCATGGTAGAACCCACCGAGAGCGAGTCTAAAGCTGAGCTTGATCGCTTTTGTGAGGCCATGATCGCCATTCGCCAGGAAATTCGAGCGGTTGAATCGGGTCAGGTAGATTCAGAAAACAACGTACTCAAGCAAGCACCCCATACCATCGCCGATTTGGTATCACCAGACTGGAATCGCCCCTACAGTCGCGAGACAGCCGTTTACCCAACTTCCTGGACGCGCGCGCACAAGTTTTGGCCTACCGTTAATCGCATTGATCAAGCTTACGGCGATCGCAACTTAGTCTGCGCTTGCCCGCCGCTAACGGCTTATACCGATTAGCGGCTACAGCGATCGCAAGCGAACTTAAAACCAACTTATCACTCACCCATCTTGAACCTAAGCGCTGTAGCTGAAACTGACTTTAACTAGTTTCAGCTATAGCTATAGACCCTAGCATTGAAACACTTCAATAGCTGCAAGCCGCTGGCTGAAACGCTTTGCTTCTGGCCGCTGCCCTGAGCCTTTTGCCTGCCTTTAGCTATAGCTAAACGTTCTAACAACGAAGAACAGAAAAAAGGCGGCTTTATCGATTGAGATACATTTAAGGAAACCATTAAAAATCATCAAAAACAAACCTCAATTAGCCGAGATTTTTTGCTTTTTAGCGACTTGCTATCGGCGCAAATAACGTTTGCAAAGCTCACTTACCCGTTTCTCAAAAAAGGTTTAAGCACAAAAGTTGATACGGGTTTAAGCAACTTAATCGTTATGACAAGGCTAAACTAGCTTTTGCTGAGTGCCAATAAAAGCCACGTAAACGTTGTTACTCAGCGCTTTGATAAATTTTGCCACCAAAGCAAACCTTGTATCCGAGCCTAAAAGATTACCCCTTTTGGTGAAAACACTCATGGTACGGGCATCCTGAACGAGGTAATAGAAGTCAATCAACAGCGCTCGTTTGTCCGCTCTGTTGAAGCTGCTTTCAGGTTTAAGGCCCTTATGAGTAAAATTCTTGTCATTGAGGACGAAGACCAAGTTCGGGAGAATATCCGTCAAATTCTAGAAATGAGTGGTTTTGAGGTCAGGGTAGCCGAATTGGGAGAAAAGGGGGTCACATTGGCCCAACAGAACTGCCCAAATTTGATCATCTGCGACATTATGATGCCCGGTATAGACGGGTACGCCGTTCTGCAGCAGCTACGACAGTATCCGGCCACTTCTAGGGTGCCCTTCATCTTTTTAACCGCCAAAGCCGAACACGGCGATCGGCGTTTTGGCATGGGCTTAGGAGCAGACGACTACCTTACCAAACCGTTTGAACCTAGAGAGCTTTTGCAAGCCGTAGAAGCGCGGCTAAGCCGACATGCCATTCTAGAAAACCATGTACGCGATATTGAACAAAAGTCAAAAAGTCTCAAGCAAGCTCTGCAAGCCAATCAGCAGCAGGCAGCAGAAAGTTCTAAATTAGCTGATTTAAAGGACGATCTGTTGCGAAAGCTATCTGAAGATTTACGCAAGCCCCTTTCTAACATCAACATGGCGATTGAGATGTTGCGTCAAGCCAAATCTGAAGAAGAACGCGATCGCTACATTTCTGTACTTAAGGAGGAATACAACCGAGAAATGACTTTGCTCAGCCAAGTAGACGATTTACAGTCGTTGCTAACCCCAGCTAACGCCCGCTTGCTTCAAAGCTTGAAACTGTTCGAACGCTCAGCCTGCTTGTATTAACAGGCTAGCGTAAGTTTTCTTGCCTACTCAGCTTAAGCCCGCAGCCCCCTGAGAGGATTGAAATTGGTAGCAGAGATTGGCAGTAATAGAAATTTACTGAGCGATCGCAGTTAGCTGCTGAACAAACCTGTTAGTGGCAGTACAGTAGCCATCTCATTGGCAACCTCTTTTGCCACATTGAGCTTTAATAGTGAAGATTGTATTCGTCAACTGCCAACATCAATATTCCTTTTGAACCTCGCCTGATTACCAACGCTGCGTTTATCTGTCTCAAGCAATGAAAAGAATCTTAGTCATCGAGGATGAACCTCAAGTTCGGGCCAATATTCAAGAAATTCTAGAGCTAAACGACTTTACCGTCATTACAGCAAACAACGGTAGAATAGGCATTCAACTGGCTCGACAAGAGCAGCCAGCCATCATCATTTGTGACTTGATGATGCCAGAGCTTGATGGCTTTGGGGTTTTGCAAGCCCTTCGCCAGCAACCTGAGACCGCATTCGTTCCACTGATTTTTTTAACCGCCCGTAGCGAACGCTCAGATATGCGCCGAGGGATGGAGCTAGGAGCCGATGATTACTTAACCAAACCGTTTGAACCGTCTGAGCTACTGCGAGCAGTAGCCGCCCGTCTAGAAAAGCAAGCTTCCATTGCTCAGCACTACAACGAGCAAATTGTCGCTGCAAAGAACCAGCTAGACTACGCAATGCACCACCATGCTATTACAGACTTGCCTAACTGGCTGGCTCTACAAGAAATTTTTACTCAGTTACAAAGCCAAAATCCTAACCAACCTTTGCCCTTGGCCTTGTTAATTTTACATGTGCGAGAATTTAACGCAATTCGCACTAGTTTAGGACAAACCTTTAGCGGCTTATTGCTCAAAGACATTGCCCAGCGAATTCAAAATTGCTGTGAACCCTTAAAAGCCAACGTTCAGTTAATTAGCCATATAGAAGCCGATTTATTTAGCATTTTACTTCTCGATCCGCAGGCGGCACGTCAACTTTCTCAACAGTTGACAACTGAGCTAGCTCAACCTTACAACATCAACAATCATCGGATTACCGTAGAAATTTTTGCGGGTCTAGCCGTTTACCCGGAGCAAAGCAATAGCCTAGAACTCTTAGTACGTCAGGCTGAATCTGAAATCGTTCAAGCGGTTACCTCTCAAACAGAAATGCAGCCAGTTGTAACCGCGATCGCCACTCAAAATCACTGCGGTTTACTGTCTACCCCCTTATCTTTAGTCGATCACCTCAAACGGGCTTTAGAAAGAGACGAGTTCACCATTCATTACCAACCGCAAGTTGATTTGAGATCTGGCCAAATCACAGGTGCAGAGGCTTTATTGCGCTGGCACCATCCAGAGCTAGGGATAATTTCTCCTGCCCAGTTTATTCCAGTAGCAGAAGCCAGTAATTTGATTATTCCAATTGGTGAATGGGTTTTCAGCACGGTTTGCGCCCAGCTAAGACAGTGGCAGCTTAAACAGCTACAACCCATCACCATCGCCATTAATCTTTCAGCCCAGCAGTTTAAACAGCCCAACTTAGCAGACAAAATTTGTAAGTTCCTTCAAGAAAACGATCTCAATCCATTCTTTTTGGATATAGAGTTAACAGAAAGTCTTTTAATTCGAGATACAGAACTAACGCTTAACACCTTACGTCAGCTCAAAGAACTGGGGATCAACATCGCGGTAGATGATTTTGGCACAGGCTACTCATCTCTCAGCTATCTACAGCGATTTCCGTTTGACACCTTAAAAATTGACCAGTGCTTTGTGCGTAATATTAATAACAATCCTGGGAACATGGCAATCGTCAAAGCTATCATTCAGATGGCTCATAGCTTAAACCTATCGACTATTGCTGAAGGCGTAGAAACAGCCGAAGAACTTTCGTTTTTACGAAAAAATAGCTGCGAAGCCATTCAGGGATACCTTTTTAGCCCTCCCTTAATTGCCAATAGTTTTGAAAAAATGTTGGTTTCTAGCAGTATTCAAACTTCTTAAAATGTCTTAAACCGATCGGCTCCTGATCATCCAAAATTACAGTAGATGCATTTTACTGCCAGTTCAATTTATCGTCAACATAAAGATTCGATTTTTCAGAAAAAATTACTTTTTCACTTCAGTTGGCAGATAAAAAATTATCTACAAGTTGTTCTGGGTTTGATAGAGTCATCTTTTAAGTTTTCAATCGGGGGAATCATGGGTGAAAAGTGTGTTCTAGTTATCGATGATGAGGCTGACATTCGAGAAATTGCCAAGATTAGTTTGCAAGTTACTAAAGGCTGGCAGGTTATCCTAGCCGCTTCTGGCAAACAGGGTATTTCTATGGCTCAGGCGTATCAACCAGACGTTATTTTACTAGACGTCACCATGCCTGATATGAATGGGTTAGATACCCTCAATCAGCTAAACAAAAATCCACAAACACAAATGATTCCTGTGATTTTGCTCACTGCAAAAGTTCAGGTCAACAAACCTGGTCTTTATGTCGAAACGGGTGCAAAAGCAGTTTTAACTAAACCCTTTGATCCAGGATTGCTAGGAGAGCATGTGGAGAAAGCCCTTGGGTGGAAGTACGGAGAAAGTCAGCCTGAATAAAGAATTTGTATGAGTTGTTTAAACTAAAGTTGGGGCTTTAGCACGACTATATGACAGCTCTTATAATGGATTTGGCTCTGTCCACTGTCTTTAAAAATTGAGTTTTATACTGGTAGCCTCTATCGTCAATAAAGTTGATCAAAGTTTTTTGGTCACTTTTTAATTCGCTGATAATTATGATGGAAACTCAAACTACATCTCTTGATAACAGCCCTGCTTTAGACTTTTCAGACCAATCAGCAGACGATTTGCATTCACAGGTCACTCAAGAACTGCGAACTTCACTAACGCCTATTCAAGCCGCTTTAATGCTCTTGAATCAAGGAACAGTCACTTCTGAGACAGAGTCAGGTAAGCATCTGCTCAAGTTGGCTATTAGCAACACGAATCGCCTGTTGCGAATGATTCAAATTCTTGAAAACGAACATGTCTTAAACCAGCCTGGTCTATTAGCTGATTCTGCTGATAAAGTAGAAATGGAAAAAGACTTACATTTAGCTTTATCTAGGCAGGAACTCAGGCTTTTTTACCAACCAATTGTTTGCTTAAAAACAGGTAGAATTAAAAGTTTTGAAGCATTGGTTCGTTGGCATCATCCGACCAAAGGAACTCTCAGCCCTGACAAGTTTATTTCTATTGCTGAGAATTCAGGGCTAATTCATGATTTGGGTATCTATGTGTTTGAGCAAGCTTGTAGTCAACTGCAAAACTGGCAACAGCAATTTAAGGCGAAATTACCCCTACAGCTCAGCATCAATTTGTCTAGCTTTCAGTTAATTCACCCCGATCTTTCTCACGTTTTTGAAAAAATATTACAGAAAAACCATATTCCGCCTCACTCTTTAAACTTAGAGATTACAGAAAGTGCGCTAATTCAAGAAGATTGGCTAACCATTTCTAATATTAGAGCCCTCAAAAAATTGGGTATCGAATTTAGCGTAGATGATTTTGGTACAGGGTACTCTTCACTAAGTCGATTGCAAGACTTTCCTGTCAATACGCTTAAAATCGATCGGTCTTTTGTGCGGTTAAAACGATGGCAACTTGTCAAAGCGATTTTAATGATTGCCAATAGCCTAGACCTCAACGTAATTATTGAGGGCATTGAGACATCTGAAGAATTGGAGTCTTTGCGGGCCATGGGAGGTAGAGTATTCCAGGGCTACTTTTTCTCTGAGCCAGTTGATAGCAAAACCGCTACTCATTTAATTCGTACTTCTTTTCTGTAAAGTTGCTGGTTTTGGCATAGCGTATCTGAGCGTGCCGGTTAAAAGCTTTGATTCCGCCAGTTAGCGGAGAATAGCAGCGCTTTTTCTGGATGAAATGCGGCACCGACAGCTTGATAATTGGCAATAGTACCTCCTTGAATTGGTAGCGGCGGCTAAGATATGTCTTTCTCTGGGCATGCTTAAGATAGTGTGCAAACGAGAAAGGCTGCTTTGGGATTGTGCGAGCCCCATGTCAGTTCTAAGCAGGCCTTGACAGAGTTTTACGAAAACGCCCCAACATTGGAGATCGTGCCGAGATGCTGTGGGCGAGGTTCTGTGTCTTTATGTGATGCCGCTGAAGGTGTTAAGATTTTGAATTCAACAGCTTCTATTCAGCCAAATTATTCGCTCAGTGCAACCGATAATGAAATGAGTTGCAACATAGATCTTCCTTTTAAAGAAGATATCTTGATTGTTGACGACACTCCTAACAACTTACGGCTACTATCTCAAATGCTGTCGCAGCATGGATATGAGGTGCGTAAGGCTTTGAGCGGTCATATGGCTTTGACTTCGGCTAAGGCTGAGCCTCCCGACCTAATCTTGCTGGATATTCGGATGCCTCAGATGGATGGCTATCAAGTTTGTCGATCGCTCAAAGCAAATCCTCAAACTGCAGAAATTCCAGTTATATTCATTAGCGCTTTGGATGATGTTTTAGACAAAGTCAAGGCTTTTGAAGTGGGAGGCGTTGACTACGTCACAAAACCTTTTCAAGCGGCTGAAGTTCTCGCTCGCGTTGAGCATCAACTCAATCTCCAAAAACTTCAAAAGCAACTCATTGAGCAAAATCAACAGCTTGAGCAATCAAACCGAGAGCTTGAGCAGTTTGCGTATACGATTTCTCATGACTTACAGCAACCCCTACAAACCATCACAGGGTTTGCCAAACTAATCAAACTGCAGTATCTCAGCCAGCTAGATCCTCAAATTTACCAGTATCTAATACGCATGGAAGAGGCTGGTGAACGGATGCAGGCTTTTATCCAAGATCTGCTGACCTACTCTCAAGCAGGTAATCGTACGTTTGTGTTGCAGCCTGTCAGTTGCCACCGGGTTTTGACGCAGGTTTTAGAAAATCTAGATTGTTCGATCAAAAATAAGGCCATCGAGATCACGAATGACGCGATGCCTTGGGTGTTAGGGAATGAAATACAGCTGGTTCGCTTATTTCAAAATCTTTTGAGCAACGCGATCAAATTTACGCCGCCAACGGCGATCGCCTGTATTCATATATCTGTGCAGCTCAAAGATGGACTATATCTCTTTGGAATTCGAGATAATGGCATTGGTATTGCCCCTCAGCATCTAGAGCGCATCTTCGAAGTTTTTCAGCGTTTGCATGACACCCAAGACTATGCGGGTAGTGGCATTGGACTGGCAACCTGCAAGAAAATCGTCAAGCTACACAGTGGGCAAATTTGGGCTGAGTCGGTGGCAGGTCAGGGCACAACGTTTTACTTTACGCTGATGCCTGCAGATAATCCGGTTTTGGGCTGGTAGCTTAGCACCTAGGCGTTGAACGCTGTTGCTCAATTGCCGAAACCTCTAGTTTGCAATAAGCGCTTTCGACGCTGACGAGCGATCGCTTGCAAATCTACACTGCGATCGGTTTCATCCACGATTTCTCCTGTCAAGACTTCTAAAACGTCTTCTAGGGTCACGACGCCTGAAACGCCGCCATATTCATCTACAACAACCATTAAGTGTTCGCGATTAGCCTGAAAGGTTTTGAGCAGGCGATCGGCGCGTTCTACTTCAGGCACAAAGTGAACCGGACGAGCCAGCTTAGCCGCAGGCTGATCGCCTTGGCCTTGCACCAGGGCAGTTAGGAGCTCGTACTTGAGCGCTACGCCCAAAACGTGATCGATATCAGCTTCAATAATCAAAATGCGAGAATGCTGCGAGGCAATAATGTCTGACTTGAGCGCAGCCAGTGCCTGATCACCCGGAATGTAGGTAAGCGCTACTCGCGGTGTCATGAGATGCTCGGCGGTTAAGTCATTGAGCCGAAAGACTCGTTGAATCATGTCAGCTTCGTCGTCTTCGATGACGCCTGCTTGTAGCCCTAACTTTGCCAGCAATTTAATTTCAGCTTCGTTAGTAATCGGGCGTTGGTTGCCTTGGGTTAGCGGTGCGGTGATGTGCTCTAATAACCAAACTAAGGGAGAGAATAACCAAGTCAGCCATCTCACAGGTAAGGCAACAATCAAACCAATCGGTTCAGCGTAGCGTTCTCCAATCGTCTTCGGCACAATTTCACCGAAGATAATGATCAAAAAGGTCAGCACCCCCGAAAAGATGCCCAGTAGGGTGTCGCCTAGGAGGGCGCTGGCCATGCTACCAATGACGATGCTACCCACGATGTTGAAAATGTTGTTGAGAACCACAATGGTAGCAATGGGTCGATTGACCCTTTCGCGGATAGCGAGCAGGGCAACGGCAGCGGGCTTTTTGGACTGAGCAATTTGTCGGGCTTTGAGAATAGAAACAGAAAGCAGGGCGGTTTCAGTCCCAGAACAAAGGGCTGAGCCGAAGAGGACGATTAAAACCGCGATCGCAAGTTGCAGCATAGTAAGGGCTATTCGTTGGTTAGCAAAAATCTCGTCAACAAGCGCGAAATGAACACCAGAAAGGGTAGAGCGCTGCTATGATCCTGCTAATCCCACTGTACGACGTTCATTAGGCGCTTTTACCTTTTCTCAATGAGTGAACCTGTCTTAGACGTTCGCAATCTCAAAGTTCAGTTTCAATCTGATGACCAGACAATCATTGCTGTTGATGATATTTCTTTTCAAGTCAATCGCGGACAAACATTAGGGATTGTCGGTGAATCTGGTTCCGGTAAATCGGTAACGTCTCTAGCGGTCATGGGGTTGGTGCCAAACCCGCCAGGGAAAGTGGTGAGTGGGCAAATCTGGTTTCACCCCCATCAGGCGGATCGGGTCAATTTGGCTAGTCTGGCTGAATCCCAGATGCAGCAGTATCGGGGGGGGCAGATTTCGATGATTTTTCAAGAACCGATGAGTTCTTTGAATCCAGTTTATACCTGTGGTTTTCAGTTAATAGAAGCTATTCGCCAACACCAAAACATTTCTAAGACTGAAGCTCGCAAGCAGGCGATCGCCCGCCTACAAGAAGTCAAGCTATTGCCAACTGACGAGGAGCTAAAACAAGCCCTGATAGAAGCTGGCGGTTTGAGCGATCGCCAAATTTCACAGGAAATTGATCGGCGGCAACAAACGCTGTTAAACCGCTATCCCCACGAGCTTTCAGGCGGACAATTACAGCGGGTGATGATTGCCATGGCGATCGCCTGTAATCCCTCTGTGCTGATTGCGGATGAGCCAACGACAGCGTTAGATGTGACCGTCCAAGCCACTATTATTGACCTGCTGCGAGAACTGCGCGATCGCCGGGGAATGTCTTTAATTTTCATCACCCACGATTTGGGTTTAATTGCCGAAATTGCCGATCAGGTGGTGGTGATGTATCAAGGCAAAATTTTAGAGTATGGCTCGGTTTGGGAAATTTTCTCGAATCCGCAGCATCCCTATACTAAAGGGCTGCTAGCCTGTCGGCCTCGGCCCGATCAAAACCTGCGCTTTTTGCCGACTGTCTCTGACTTTATGGAAGTCAAGCAATCAGAAACAGGCGCGCTCAACATTGAGTCTAAGCCGCTGGAAGTGACTGAAGCACTGCGCCAAAATGCCCTTATAAACGAGGCAGAAATGGGCGATCGCCTAGTACGTTTGCAAAAGGAAGGCCCGTTGCTGACAGTACAGGATTTACGCGTGGGATATCCCATTCGCGGTATTTTTGGGCAGACCCAGCGCTATGTAATGGCGGTTAATGGCGTTTCGTTTGAAGTTTATCGCGGCGAAACCTTTGGTTTGGTGGGCGAGTCGGGTTGTGGTAAGACAACCCTGGGGCGGGCACTGCTACATTTGATTAACCCGATGAATGGGCGGGTGTTGTTTGAAGGGCGCAATATTTACGACCTTAGCCCCAAACAACTGCGGCAACTGCGCCGCGACATGCAGATTATCTTTCAAGATCCCTTTAGCTCTTTAGATCCGCGCATTAGTATTGGAGAAGCGATCGCCGAACCGTTAAAAATTCATGGGGTAATTAAAGGTAAACGCAATCAGCACGAGCGGGTCACTTATTTGCTAGAGCGAGTAGGGCTGTCCCCAGATTGCATGAATCGTTTTCCCCACGAGTTTTCGGGCGGGCAACGTCAGCGGGTTTGCATTGCCCGTGCTTTGGCGCTCAACCCCAAATTTATCATCTGCGATGAGTCGGTGTCGGCTTTAGATGTATCTGTACAGGCTCAGGTGCTAAATCTACTGAAAGAACTTCAGGCCGAGTTTAACCTCACCTATATCTTTATTTCTCACGATTTGGCAGTTGTTAAGTTTATGAGCGATCGCATTTTGGTGATGAACCAGGGCAAAATCGAAGAAATTGGCCCCGCTGAGCAAATTTATCGCCATCCTCAGCAACCCTACACCCAAAAGCTGATCGCCTCGATTCCGTTAGGCAACCTAGAGCGAATTCAAACAATTCAAAGCGGGCGATCGCTGGCTAGCTAAAAATTACGAAAGCCGATTATACCCTCGATAAAAATCTCCCAAGCAAGCCAGGTAGCTTCACTTGGGAGGACAATCTTCTCTATTAAGCTGTTAATAAACAAGCGCTTGCTCAGGCTACTAAGCCACGCATTGTAGATTTATCTAAAGCCGACGGCTGCCTGCCAGACAAAAGCGAGAAGCAGAAAGAAGACAGGAATTACAGGTAGAACATCTACCAAGGGATCAAACAAGGAGTAAGCCTCAGGCAACTTCGCCAAGAGCAGAACCGCTTCCATAGATGACTTGACCTCTTCAACACAAGATTAATAATTGCGATAGATCTTAACATGAACCGAGAGCCGAAACTTTAAGGATTTGTCGCCGTCGGTTGGAGCCACTCAGCAAACTCTTCCGTAAAGCGATCGCTCAAAATAGCCGCTCGAATTCGCTGGGTAAAGCGAATTAGCTCTGTAATGTTGTGAATTGACAGCAGCGTAAACGCCAAAATCTCATGGGCGTGAATCAGGTGGCAAAGGTAGGCACGGGTAAAGTTTTGACAGGTATAGCAGGGGCAGTCGGTATCTAGGGGAGTAAAGTCTGTGCGAAAGCGAGCGTTTTTGAGATTCCAGCGATCGCCTGCAACTAACGCTGCTCCATGACGGGCTAGACGCGTGGGAATAACACAGTCAAACAAGTCAATACCAGCGGCGATCGCCTGTGCCATCTCCCGGTAAGTGCCCACCCCCATCAAATAGCGCGGTTTGTCTGGCGGCAAAAGCGGCGTCGTTGCTTGCACAATTTTTTCAATTAACGCGGGCGGTTCACCCACACTGACGCCGCCAATGGCATAGCCAGGTAGATCAAAGGCTGTGACCGCCCGCGCCGCCGCCTGCCGCAGATCGAGATGAACCCCACCTTGAACAATGCCAAACAAAGCCTGGTCAGAACGCTGGTGAGCTTTAACACAGCGTTCTAGCCAACGGTGAGTACGCTCAGTAGCGACTGTCACGGCAGCTTTGTCAGCTGGGTACGGAGGGCACTCATCAAAGGCCATAATCACGTCGGCACCTAGATGATTTTGAATCTCCATCGACCGCTCAGGGGTCAAATGAATCATGCTGCCATCACGCGGCGATCGAAACGTCACCCCTTCATCCGAAATGGAGCGCATTTTACTCAAGCTAAAGACCTGGAAGCCGCCCGAATCTGTCAAGATTGGCCCTGACCAAGCCATAAATCGGTGCAATCCCCCCGCTTGAGCAACAATCTGCTCTCCTGGCTGGAGGTGAAGATGATAGGTATTAGCCAGCACCATCTCAGCCCCCGCTTCTTGCAAGTGGACTGGGGTTACGGTTTTAACGTTAGCCAGCGTACCCACGGGCATAAAGCGAGGCGTATGCACCGGGCCATGTGGAGTCGAAAAAATACCCACTCGCGCCTGGGTATGACAACAGCGAGCCTGACAGTGAAATGAAAACAAAGTTAAAAAGTTAAACAACTAGACTGACATAGCAAAAGGCTGTGCCAGCAAAGCACAGCCTGCAAACTGATTAAATCAGAAAGTGAGCGTTTGAGCAGACTACCCGCAGGGTCAAGGGCTGCTAGGTGGAAAAATTATCGTCATCCATACAAACATCCCAACTGGCAGAAAGCGCTTCAGCTACCATCGCTTCTAAAGCAGCCGCGTTGAGGTTACGAGCAGTTTGCTCTTGTAGCGGATTAGAAAGGGGAAACAAACAAAAGCGGCGGCTTTCTTGCACCAGGGTTAAGCAAGCCTGCTGGTCGCTAGAACGGCTGAGTTCCAAGTAATCAAAACTTTGAACGTTAATGTATAGCGTATGATTGGCAACTAGGGTAGACTGTTGCGGATCGTTGAAAACTTCTAAAACATAACCTTCTCCTTCGCTCGTTTGGTCGTCATGTTCATAAACATAGCGGACACGCCCAAGGTCACCCAGTAACCTTTGCATATCCGTTTTGTTGACGACAACACCTGTATCTACGAGACAAGGTGCAGGTAAGCTTGTGTTGCCAATGGGGTCGTAGCTCATAAATTTGTAGGAATGCAGCTGTTAAGCGAACTCGGCATTCAGGGTCAACGATCTGTAGTTGGGTCTAAATCCACGATAATCGAATTTTGCCGTTTGATCCCTTATAAATAGTTTTTTGTTAAGTGGGATACGTTAATTGTGACAATTACGATAAGTTAGTGGACTCAGCCAAAACACTGAAACTCTACCTAGTTTTATACTCTGCTGCTTTGAACAATCACCCCTCAAGGGGTTGAATCTACGGTTGAAACTAAGCTTCACACGTTACTAAGGCAAAACTTTTGTGCATCGATGGATAGCTCAAATAGGCGGTGCCATTCTCTTTTACACTTCAATTCCGCTGCCCAACGGCTCGTTTGATTTTTCTAGAATTGCGCGATTTGCGCCTTTTGTAGGGTTGCTGATTGGCGCGGGGTTAGGATTTGTTGACTTCAGCTTTGGCTGGCTAGGACTTCCGGTACTGACGCGAAGTGTTTTGGTAGTAGCTTTCTGGCTGGTTATCACCGGGGGACTGCACTTAGATGGCGCGATGGATACCGCTGATGGACTGGCGGTTCTAGATCCGCCTAGACGGCTAGCGGTGATGGCTGACAGTGTGACAGGTGCCTTTGGGGCGATGACAGCAGTTGTGATTATAGGCTTAAAGGCAGCCGCTCTGAGTGAGTTAGCAACAGGGCAGTGGCTAGCCTTGATGACGGTAGCGGCTTGGGGACGCTGGGGACAGGTGGCCGCGATCGCCTTTTATCCCTATCTCAAACCCACTGGGAAGGGCGCTTTTCACAAACAACATATGCACTACCCCTGGGACTTACTGCCAGGGATAATTGCCCTCATCCTTCTAGGGGTGGGGCAATGGGCGATCGCCCCTGGGCAGGGCTGGCAGATTTTAGCTAATCATCTAGCTGGCTTTGCGATCGCCCTTTTGACAGGAGCTTGGTTTAACTACAAGCTAGGCGGTCACACAGGAGATACCTACGGCGCAGTAGTGGAGTGGACGGAGGCGTTGTTGTTGTGCTGGATGAGTCGGGGGTAATCGCACTAGGATAAAGATGAATCCATCTAGCCTCTCAACCTATGGCGCAAATTGTCCTAATTGCGGGGTTTGAGTCGTTTAATGCTGAGCTTTATCGGCAGGCGGCAGAGTTGGCGCGATCGCGTTGCTCAGCGTTAGAGATTTTTGTGTTTAGCGATCGCGACCTCATCCAGCAACCTGACGCTGTGGAACGGGCGTTGAAAGCGGCGGATGTCTTTTTTGCTAGCTTGATTTTTGACTATGATCAGGTGCTTTGGCTACGCGATCGCGCTCAGACTATCCCGATTCGGCTGGTGTTTGAGTCGGCGTTAGAGCTGATGGCGCTAACGCGACTGGGTAAATTTGCCATTGGCGAAAAGCCCAAGGGTATGCCCAAGCCCGTGCAGTTTATCCTCAGCAAGTTTGGCAGTGGTAAAGAGGAAGATCGTCTGGCGGGTTACCTGAGCTTTTTGAAAGTTGGCCCGAAGCTGCTGAAGTATATTCCGGCGCGTAAAGTTCAGGATCTGCGTAACTGGCTGATTATCTACGGCTATTGGAATGCGGGCGGTGCCGAAAATGTCGCGGCGATGCTTTGGTATCTGGCTGAGCAGTATTTGAGCTTAACAGTGGGTGAAATCCCCGCTGCAATTGAGATCCCAGCAATGGGTCTGCTGCATCCTGACTACCCAGGCTACTTTGAATCTCCCAGCGCTTATGTGGATTGGTATGAACGTGCCCGCGAAGGTTCGCAAACTGCTGAGGTAAAACGCCCTACGGTTGGCATTTTGCTCTATCGCAAACATGTGATTACAAAGCAGCCCTATATTCCCCAACTGATTCGCCGCTTTGAAGCCGCCGGATTAAGACCGCTGCCAATTTTTATCAATGGGGTTGAAGGTCATGTGGCAGTACGCGATTGGCTGACGACGGCCTATGAACAAGCGCAGCGGGCTGTGGGTCGGGTAGAAACGCCTTCGCTCTCTTCAGCGGCTGCACAGGTAGACGCGATTGTCTCGACGATTGGCTTTCCGCTGGTGGGGGGGCCTGCTGGGTCGATGGAAGCGGGACGCCAAGTAGAAGTAGCTAAGCGAATTTTAGCGGCCAAAAATGTCCCCTATCTGATCGCTGCGCCGCTGTTAATTCAAGATATTCACTCTTGGACACGGCAGGGGATTGGTGGACTGCAAAGTGTAGTGCTCTATGCCTTGCCAGAGTTGGATGGGGCGATCGATACTTTGCCGCTGGGCGGACTTGTTGGCGACAACATTTATCTGGTGCCAGAGCGAGTAGAGCGTCTGATAGGTCGCTTGAAAAAATGGGTTGCCCTGCGGCAAAAACCACCTGCTGAGCGTAAGATTGCGATTATTCTCTACGGTTTTCCACCCGGTTATGGGGCGACGGGCACAGCGGCTTTGCTAAATGTGCCTCAGTCTTTGTTAAAGCTGCTGCGATCGCTGCAAACCCAAGGCTATAGCGTGGGTAATTTGCCGGAAACGGGAGAAGCCCTAATTCAGCAAGCCAAGGCCGCTGATGACGCTTACCCTAGCCCGGATTCTTCTCCAGGGACGACAACGGCCTCGGTGGCAACCTTAGAAAAATGGCTGGGCTATCTGTTAACTAGCCGGATAAAAAAGCAGTGGAAATCGCTCACCGACACGGGCATTCGCACCTTTGGGGAAGACTATCTACTTGGTGGGGTGCAGTTTGGCAATGTTTGGATGGGCGTACAGCCGCCCTTAGGGGTTGCAGGCGATCCGATGCGGCTAATGTTTGAACGCGATTTGACACCCCATCCTCAGTACGCCGCGTTTTATCAGTGGTTGCAAAATGACTTTCAAGCCGATGCCTTGATCCACTTTGGTATGCACGGCACAGTGGAATGGTTGCCGGGTTCGCCGTTGGGTAATACGGGTTATTCCTGGTCTGACATTTTGCTGGGCAACCTGCCCAACCTCTACATTTATGCGGCCAATAATCCCTCAGAATCAATTTTGGCCAAACGGCGCGGCTATGGCGTTTTGATTTCTCACAATGTGCCACCTTATGGCCGCGCCGAGCTGTATAAAGAACTGGCCGTGCTGCGAGAGCTAATTCAGGAATACCGCGAAGATCCGCACAAGAATGCCCTGCTGAAAGAAGCCATTCTGAAGAAAATTACCGACAGCGGTTTGTACACTGACTGCCCTTTGGCCGAAGCGAAACAACTCGGTATTGAATTTACACCTGAAAACGCTCAGCTATTTAGCAATGCGGTGCTGGATCGCTACTTCGTTCAGCTCTATGCGTATCTTCAGGTACTTGAAAATCGCCTATTTTCGTCCGGGCTGCATGTGTTAGGAGACTCACCCAGTCCTGAAGATTTAGAAAGCTATCTCAGTGCTTATTTTGACGATGCCTTGCCCCTAGAGGTTTTGCAGGCGATTAGTCGCTATGCGTTGCCAACCGCGCAAACGACGACTCAACCTCAGGCAGCGACGACCGAGATTATCAATCAGTTTTATCGAGCGGCTACAGACGATTACAAAAATCAGGTTTTGCGACCCAAGATTACGGAAGCACTTGAGATTTGCGATCGCCTCGCCCAAACCCCCGACGAACTGACGAACTTACTGCGGGGGCTAAATGGAGAATATATTCCGCCAGCACCGGGGGGCGATTTGCTACGCGATGGGCCGGGGGTGCTACCAACTGGACGCAACATCCACGCGCTTGACCCCTACCGCATGCCCTCACCTGCCGCTTATGCCAGAGGCCAAGCGATCGCCCGCAAACTGATCGATCAGCACCGGGCTGAACATAACACCTATCCCCAAACCATCGCTGTCATGCTGTGGGGCTTGGATGTGATTAAAACACGCGGCGAGTCCATTGGTATTTTGCTAGAGCTAGTGGGGGCAGAGCCGATTAAAGAAGGCACCGGACGGATTGTACGGTACGAGTTGAAACCGCTTGCAGCGCTAGATCATCCCCGGATTGATGTACTGGCGAATCTGTCGGGCATTTTCCGCGATAGTTTTGTCAACATTTTGGAGCTACTAGACGATTTGTTTTGCCGTGCGGCTGAGGCGGATGAACCAATTGAGCAAAACTTTATTCGCAAACACGCTCTAGAGTTACAAGCGGAAGGGATTGAGAATTCTGCCGCCCGACTGTTTTCTAATCCGGCGGGTGACTATGGCTCTTTGGTGAACGACCGCGTGGTGGATTCTAATTGGGAGTCGGGGGATGAACTGGGGCAAACCTGGCGCGATCGCAATGTCTTTAGCTATGGACGGCAGGATAAGGGGCAAGCCCGTCCAGAAGTGCTAAACACCCTGCTCAACAGCACCGATCGCATTGTGCAAGAAATTGATTCAGTCGAGTATGGACTTACCGATATTCAAGAGTATTACGCCAATACCGGAGCGCTTAAGCAAGCCGTTGAGCAAAAACGGGGCCAGAAAATCACCGCTAGCTTTGTAGAAAGCTTTGCTAAAGACAGCACCCCTCGCAAGCTAGAAGACTTACTGCGGATGGAATATCGCACCAAGCTCCTCAATCCCAAATGGGCGACGGCAATGGCGGCACAAGGCTCTGGCGGAGCCTACGAAATCTCTCAGCGAATGACAGCGCTAATGGGCTGGGCGGGAACTACCCGCTTTCAAGACAATTGGGTCTACGACCAAGCCGCTGATACTTATGCTTTTGACGCGGAGATGGCTCAGCAGCTACGGCAAGCTAATCCTGAAGCGTTTCGTAACATCGTCGGGCGGCTGTTAGAAGCCCACGGACGGGGCTATTGGCAGGCCAATCAAGCAAAACTAGAGAAGCTACAAAATCTTTACGATATGGCCGATCTAGCTTTAGAAGGGGTGGGTACAGAATAAGACAGGTGAGAGAACCTCTCGCTTGGCCTTTGTTAACTGCCCAAAACTACGGCAAGTGGCGCTGTGTTCGCCTGCTACTGCAATGGATGGTTCAACTCACGACAACCTCAAATTTTCTGAGCATTTTCAGCTAGCGTTGCTTGCAGGTATATTAGCCACCAATAGCGGTTTGCTTTTGTTAGAGCGGCGTTGGGTACAAGCGTACCATGCTACGCTAAGCCTGTACGGCCTATCAGAGCGATCGCCGATGATACGGATTCTGCACCTTTCCGACATTCACATGGGCAGTGGCTTTTGCCACGGACGCCTTAACCCAGAAACCGGGTTAAACACGCGCCTAGAAGACTTTGTAGCTACGCTGAGTTTGTGTATTGATCGCGCCATTGCCGAACCCGTTGATCTGGTGCTCTTTAGTGGGGATGCTTTTCCGGATGCAACGCCGCCACCAATTGTGCAGCAAGCCTTTGCCAGCCAATTTCGTCGTTTAGTAGATGCAGAAATTCCTACGGTGTTGCTGGTTGGCAATCACGATCAGCACGCTCAAGGGACGGGGGGAGCCAGCTTGTGTATTTATCGGACGCTGGGGGTGCCTGGTTTTGTTGTCGGCGATCGCTTAACCACCCATCGTATAGAAACGTCAAATGGCGTAGTGCAAATTATCACGCTGCCCTGGCTAACGCGATCGACTTTGCTAACTCGACCTGAAACAGACGGGCTATCAATGGCCGAAGTCAACCAGCTATTAATTGATCGGCTGCGCGTAGCTTTAGAGGGAGAAATTCGTCGTCTAGATCCAGACCTGCCGACTGTTTTGTTAGGGCATCTGATGGCTGATACGGCTTGTTACGGAGCCGAACGCTTTATGGCCGCAGGCAAAGGCTTTACTGTTCCGATGGCCTTACTGACGCGAGACTGCTTTGACTACATTGCTTTGGGTCATGTTCACAAGCACCAAATTTTAAGCGAATCTCCTTTGGCGCTTTATCCCGGCAGCATTGAACGGGTTGATTTTAGTGAAGAGAAAGAAGACAAAGGTTACGTGCTAGTGTCGCTGGCGCGGGGCGCTACGACAGCCGAATTTTGCCCCTTGCCTGTACGACCCTTTAAAACAGTGAGCGCCGATCTTTCTAAAGCCGACGACCCGCAGCAAAAGCTGTTGCAGGCGATCGCAGCTACTGACATTGAAGAAGCTGTTGTCCGGTTGATTTACAAATTGCGATCGGAGCAAATCGAGCAGATTGACAACGCTGCCATTTATGAGGCTCTCAGCCTAGCGCATACCTACACGGTGCAAGCCGAGTTTGTCAGCCAGCTAGCCCGTCCGCGCTTACCAGAACTCAAAGCCGAAAGTACACTAGAGCCCTTAACGGCTCTGCAAACCTATCTAGCCAACCGCGAGGATCTCAGCGGCTTAGCCAGCGAAATGCTAGCCGCCGCCAATGCCCTATTAACAGCAGAACCGAGCCTAGTTACAGACTCGGTAGCCCAACCACAAGATACTCTGCTGCAGGAATTTGATTTAACTTCGCAGCAATTGCGGCTGCTCTAAGCAGCGGAAGCGGGATAGCTCGACAGGTTAGGTACCTGCTGTTGCTGTAATTGCTGAGCGATCGCCTGTAGCCGCTTAATTCGTTCTGACGTTAGTGGATGCGTCCGAAAGAGCGCCTGTAACCCAGAAGCCGAAATAGGATTGATAATCAGCAGCGGCGACATTGCTGGGTTGCCATGCATAGGAATTTGACTGCCCATCTCTTCGAGCTTCTCTAAAGCGCTAGCCAAGGCCAAGGGCGTGCCAGTTATGTCAGCGGCACCTGCATCAGCCGCGTATTCCCGCGTCCGCGAAATCGCCATTTGAATAAGAGCAGCGGAAATGGGAGCCAGCACAATCAAAAACAGCAAAGCTAGCGGATTTGGCCCACGGCGATTGTCGTAGGAGGCAGGCATATACAGCGTGCCAAAAGTCAAAATGCGACCCAAGAAAGTAATCGCCCCGGCTAACGTACCCGCAACTGCTTGGGTAAGGGTGTCGCGATTGCGAACGTGGGTTAGTTCATGAGCCAGTACCCCCGCTAGTTCCTCTCGCGAAAGTAACTGTAAAATCCCTTCTGTCACCGCAATAGCAGCATGGTCTGGATCGCGCCCGGTCGCAAACGCATTGGGTGATTGAGTTGGCACGACAAAAATTTTAGGCAGAGGCAGTTCGGCGCGATCGCAAAGCTCTGCTACCAAATCATAAAGTTCAGGAGCTTGTTGCCGAGCAATAGGCTGAGCCTGATAAGCGGCTAGGGCTGCTTTATCGGAATAATACCAGGAGCCAAAGCTAGTAATGGCCGCAAAAATCAGCCCCAAAATTAACCCCTGCTCATTGCCGACTAAGTAATAGCCAATCAAAACAATTAAGCCACTGAGCAAGCCTAGTAGAGCCGCTGTTCTAACCTGATTACCTAACATACGTTTTTTGAAAAGATTTAAGCATAACTTTATCTAATTAGCTTTTCAGCTTTTTCAAACTTTGCCGTCGTCCAGGGGGCTGAAATTAGACTCTATCGCCAGAGGGGTTAAACCCTGAGGTGTTTAGACTAAACAGTTTGTACCAGAGTTTAATGCTAAGGATTAAGATCATCTAATTTTTTCCCTGGAGCCAGGACAACTGCCGCTGATCAGCCTACTGAGTGCTCTGGCAGCGGCTACCTTCGGACTTTGAACAGGTTTGGCAAGCTGGCGACCTGGCAAAACAGCTATCAAAAATTCATCCCTTCAAAAGAACCTTAAAGTTATGACAGTAAGCCTCGATAAACCCAAAGCTATCTACAACGAATACTTTACGAGTACGGGTCACCCCCGACCTGAAATTGCGGGTCTAGCCGAATGGTTAAAGCAACTGTCGGCTGAACGGCTAGCGCAGACAGAAGCTGCCGCAGAGGACGCCCTCAAAGACTTAGGTGCAACTTTTGTCGTCAATGGCGAAGAGCGAATTTTACCCTTCGACATTTTGCCTCGCGTTATATCAGCTCAAACCTGGCAAACGTTAGAAAAAGGCTTAAAGCAGCGAGTCGCTGCCCTTAACCGCTTCTGTGCCGACGTTTACGGAACGCAGCACATTATCCGCGATGGCAAAATCCCGCGAGCGGTTGTAGAGTCTGCGGCTCATTTTCTGCCAGCGTGTATGGGGCTACGCCCACCGGGAGGGGTTTGGTGCCATGTTAGTGGTACTGATCTGGTGCGCGATGCCGACGGTCAGTGGTACGTCTTAGAGGATAATTTGCGGGTTCCCTCTGGCATTGCCTATGTGTTGAAAAATCGGCAGGTGATGGAGCGAATTTTGCCGCAGCTTGTAGCCCAGTTTGACCCAGAGCCGATTGATCACTATGCGGCACCGCTACGCCAAGCTCTGGTGGCTGCCGCTTTTGTAGACGATCCGGCGATCGCTGTTTTGACACCTGGCCCGCATGAGTCAGCGTATTTTGAACATGCTTTGCTAGCCGAACAAATGGGAGTAGCCTTGGTTCGCCCCCAAGATCTAGCAATCGCCAATGGCTATTTGCATTATCGCAGCGATCGCGGCCTCAGCCCAATTGACGTGCTTTATCGCCGGGGTGATTTGCCTTTGTTTAATCAGTTTCAACCAGAAGGCTATGCATCTGGTGTAGCCGCTCTGATTGAGCTTTGCCAAGCCAGACGCTTAGCAGTGGCTAATGCGATGGGTGCAGGCGTAGCTGACGACAAAGTCATTTATGCCTATGTGCCCGATATGATTCACTACTATTTGGGCGAAGAACCGATTTTGCCGAACGTACCAACTTATCTCTGCTGGCAAGAGCGCGATCGCCAGTATGTGCTAGAACATCTCGATCAGCTAGTGGTGAAAGCAGCCAGCGAAGAAGGCGGACGCGGTATGATGATTGGCCCTCATGCCACCCAGGCAGAGCGCGAAGAATTTGCCGCTAAAATTCGGTCGCATCCTAGAGACTATATGGCTCAGCCGACCCTCTCTCTCTCTCAAATTCCGACGGTAATTAACGGTCAACTAGAAGGCCGTCATGTCGATTTGCGGCCTTATGTGCTGCACCAAGGAGACAGTATCTACGTTCACCCAGGGGGCTTAACTCGAGTAGCGCTCAAAAAAGGATCGCTGGTTGTGAACTCAACCCAGGGCGGCGGCAGCAAAGATACCTGGGTCCTTAAGCGGTAGGATCAAAAGAGCAAGACAGACGCTCTCAGTGATGTCAGTGCTCGCCTACCTGCTGTTTTCTGAATCAACTTAGCCCCTATGGTTAATCCAGAATCCATTTCTTCGCCGCCTTTACCTGTGATGGGCTGCGGTACCTGGGCTTGGGGTAACCGTTTGCTATGGGGGTATCGCCCAGAGATGGATCAGCAGCTACAGGCTGTATTTGATTATTGTGTCGCTCAGGGAGTCACCCTGTTTGATACGGGTGACTCTTACGGCACCGGGCGACTCAACGGACGCAGTGAGCAGTTGCTGGGTCAGTTTGCTCAAGCTTACAGAGGGCCGCATCAAGCCACGATTTGTCTGGCGACCAAGCTAGCGGCTTATCCCTGGCGGCTGAGCGCTAAAGCTATGTTTGCAGCCGGACAAGCTTCGGCAAAACGGCTCGGACGCCCCATTGATTTGGTGCAGATGCACTGGTCTACGGCCAACTATGCTCCCTGGCAAGAGTGGCCGTTGTTAGACGGGCTAGCTGATCTCTATGAACAAGGTCTAGTCAAAGGGGTGGGCTTATCTAACTACGGCCCTCGGCGATTAGAGCAGGTGCATCAGCGGCTGGCTGACCGTGGCGTCCCGATTAAAACCCTGCAAGTGCAGTATTCGCTTTTGTCTACCTACCCGGTGACAGAGCTAGAGGTTAAAGCAGTTTGCGATCAGTGGGGAATTCAGCTAATTGCTTATAGCCCTTTGGCACTAGGGTTACTCACAGGCAAATATAGCTTAGATGGCAAGCTGCCTAAAGGACTGCGAGGTTTTTTGTTTAGAAATTTGCTACCGGGAATTCAGCCAGTGCTGAATTGTCTACAGGCGATCGCCGCTGAACGACAAAAAACAATGGCTCAAGTAGCCCTCAACTGGTGTATTGGCAAAGGAACTCTACCCATTCCGGGAGCAAAGTCACTGCAGCAGGCAAAACAAAATACAGGTGCGTTAGGCTGGCAGCTCACCGCCGGAGAGATGGCGGAGTTAGATCAGGCGGCGGACAGTACGGACAAAAAAATGGTGCAAAATATTTTTCAAACAAAATAATACAGTCTTCAATTTATTTGAAATTCCACTATAAATAGATATAACCTATCAGCCTATTTGGCAAAAACGTGGCTGGCTAGCAAAGACGGCTATCGTCTGTTATATCCGCTTAGTTTCTGAGCCACTTATCGCTGTCACCCCAAGCGTTAAGCCTGCAACTGCTGCAAGCCGCTGCTAGAAAAGCTTTCCTTTTGCGCTCAGCCTTCTATCTTTGGTCATCCCCTAAGCTTATGCCATGAAGAATTGATGAACTTATCGGCGATCGCCTGGAAACAAAGCCAATATTTTTGGTTAAAATAACCATAAGTCGTCCTACTTTTTCCTTATGAAGAGTGCAGCTTTACAGGTTACTCCCAATGAGTATGGCCTGCTGACCGATCTCTATCAGCTTACGATGGCGGCTTGCTATGCGGGCGAAGGCTTAGATCAGCGACGAGCTAGTTTTGAGTTGTTTGTCCGTCATTTGCCCGATCGCTTTGGCTATCTAATCGCGATGGGTTTAGCGCAAGCGCTGGAGTATTTAGAAAATTTTCGCTTTGGGGCTGAGCAAATTACGGCATTACAAGCTACTGGCATTTTTCAGCATGTCCCCGATCGCTTTTGGCAGTTGCTCAGCGAAGCTCAATTTACGGGCGATGTGTGGGCTGTTCCTGAAGGTACCGCTATTTTGGCTAACGAGCCGCTATTGCGGGTAGAAGCGCCCCTTTGGCAGGCTCAAATAGCCGAAACTTACCTGCTTAACACCCTCAACTATCAAACCCTCATTGCTACCCGCGCGGCTCGTATGCGAGATGTAGCAGGCCCTCAGGCCAAAATTCTAGAATTTGGTACGCGACGAGCTTTTAGCCCGCAGGCTTCGCTGTGGGCGGCTCGCGCCGCGATCGCCGCTGGTTTTGATGCGACCTCTAACGTGCTAGGAGCCCTGCAACTAGGAGAGCAGCCCACTGGCACCATGGCTCATGCGCTGGTGATGGCGCTTTCTGCGCTAGAAGGTAACGAGGCTAAGGCTTTTGCTGCTTTTCACCGCTATTTTCCGGGGGCACCGCTCTTAATTGACACCTACGACACTGTCGCCGCCGCCCGCTACCTGGCCGACCAGGTAAAAGCAGGCCAGCTAGAACTAGCCGGGGTACGCCTCGACTCGGGTGATTTAGTCGAGCTATCACAAACGGTGCGATCGCTTTTACCGCCCGATGTGGCGATTTTTGCTAGCGGCGACCTCGACGAATTTGAAATTTCGCGTTTGCAGCAAGCTGGCGCTAGTTTAGATGGCTATGGCATTGGCACTAAGCTAGTGACCGGATCGCCCGTCAATGGAGTTTACAAAATTGTTGAAATTGACGGCATCGCCGTGATGAAAAAGTCGAGTGGCAAAGTCACCTACCCTGGACGCAAACAAGTTTTTCGCCGTTACCAAGCAGGGCAAATTATCGGCGATCGCTTAGCGCTCATGGATGAAATGCCTGCAGCTGATGAAAGACCGCTTTTGCAGCCAGTGATGCAGTCAGGGCAACGCCTCAGCGACGATGACAGCTTATCTACCATTGCTCAGCGTACCGCTCAAACATTAGCCAGTTTACCCGCCACGGCTCGGCACCTAGAGCAGCCTACCTCCCCGCCTGTCTCCGTCTCTAAAGCCCTAGAAACGCTGACCACCGAAACCCGCCAGCGGCTCAGTGGCGCTGCAACCGTCGAAAGCCGATCTTGAAGCTGAGTCGTCAGCCCTGAGCAGTCCTTACCAGCAAATTTGTTAATAATAAACTGCTGTCTGGCAATCGCAAATTCACCTGATAATTTTCTTCAGTCTGAGACTTTTCTAACTCGCCTATGGCTAAAATTGCTCTATTTGGAACTAGCGCCGATCCTCCCCATCGGGGGCATCGAGGTATTTTGCAATGGTTGGCAAGACGCTTTGATCAAGTTGCCGTTTGGGCAGCTGATAATCCTTTTAAGGCGCACCAAACCTCTCTAGCCGATCGCGCTGCTATGCTGAGCTTGCTGATTCAAGATCTTGAAGATCCGCACCACACTGTGCAGCTCTATCCTGAGCTAAGCCACTCGCGTACGCTGTTTTCGGTAGAGCAGGCTCAAAAGATGTGGCCTGGATCTGAACTTTATCTGGCGATCGGAGCGGATCTGGTAGGGCAGTTGCCCCGCTGGTACCGAGCAGCTGAAATTTTACGTCAGGTCAACATTGTGGTGTTTCCGCGTCCGGGGTATACCGTGGACACGTCAGATCTAGAAACGCTGAGGCAGTTAGGCGCTTCTGTGGCGATCGCAGAAGGCCCAGAACTCCATGATGTCTCTTCTACTAACTACCGCCAGTGCGAGGAGAACGCCGAGGTACCCACGATTATCCAAGCCTACATCGATCAAAACGACCTATACCTATGCCCGGAAAACTCCAAAGAAAAGCTGCCGACCCGGTCTTAGCGTCGCCTTTGGCGGACTTTAAAGTGGGGGTCGATAATGTCATCTTTTCAGTCGATATCGAACAAAATCGACTCCTGGTGCTGCTGGTCATGCGCCATGAAGATCCTTACTTGGGCTACTGGAGTTTGCCAGGTACCCTGGTACGCCAGGGCGAATCGCTTGAAGATGCCGCCTACCGGGTACTGGCCGAAAAGATTCGAGTCAAAAACCTCTATCTAGAGCAGCTTTATACCTTTGGTGGACCCGATCGCGACCCCAGAGAAGCCGCAGATGCCTTTGGCGTTCGTTACCTCTCCGTGAGCCACTTTGCCCTGGTACGCTTTGCTGAAGCAGAGCTAATTGCCGATGGTGTTAGCGGTATCGCCTGGTACCCGCTGAGCCGCGTGCCTAAGCTAGCCTTTGACCACAACCAAATTTTGACCTACGGCTATCAGCGTTTACGCAACAAACTCGAATACAGCCCCATTGCCTTTGACGTGCTGCCTGAGAGATTCACGTTGAGCGATCTCTACCAGTTCTACACCACCGTTTTGGGGGATGACTTCTCAGATTACTCTAACTTTCGCGCTCGGCTGCTAAAGCTGGGTTTTTTGCAAGATACGGGGGTCAAAGCCTCACGAGGGGCAGGACGACCCGCCAGCTTATATCGTTTTGATGCTGCCGCTTTTGAACCGCTCAAAAATAAACCTTTAGTGTTTGTCTAACTTTAAGCCTGACTAGAGCGCATTGACTGTCTGTCCTGAGCGCTCACTCATCCTACTCATCCTATATCGCTATGAAAATTGGACTGGCTCAGCTTAATCCCACCGTGGGCGATCTGGTTGGTAATGCCAAGCAAATTCTGCAAAGCGCCCAGCAAGCACGAGAGCAGGGCGTACGGTTACTACTCACACCGGAGCTATCTTTATGTGGCTATCCGCCCAGAGATTTGCTCATGCGTCATAGCTTTATTGACGATATGCGACAAGTGTTAGCAGAACTTACTGCCGATCTGCCTGCCGATCTAGCCGTTTTGGTCGGTTTTGCTGAAGCTAACCCAGTAGCCTCAAACCAGGGGGGCAAACCGCTCTACAACAGTACAGCGCTGCTGCTAGGCGGCCAGATTCAGCAAATTTTTCACAAGCGACTGCTGCCTACCTACGATGTCTTCGACGAAGACCGCTACTTTGAACCGGGCTACCAGATCAATCAGTTTCAGCTAGATGGTCTCACGGTTGGCGTCACCGTCTGCGAAGATCTATGGAATGACGAAGAGTTTTGGGGCAAACGCACCTATAAAACAAATCCAATCGCTGATTTGATCCAACACGGCGTTGATTTAGTCATTAACTTATCAGCTTCTCCCTACAGTGTGGGCAAGCAAAAGCTGCGCGAGGCCATGTTAGGCCATACAGCCAAACGCTATAGTTGCCCCATTGTCTATACCAATCAGGTTGGCGGTAATGACGATTTGATTTTTGATGGCAGTAGCTTGGTGGTCAATCGTCAGGGCAAGCTGGTTAGCCGCTCTCCGGCATTTGTGTCTCATTTAGCAGTGGTAGAGTACGACCCGGCTTTAGCAGACTTTTTGCCTGCTCAGATGAACGCCCTACCCGCTAGCGAAGCAGCAGAAATGTGGTCGGCCTTGGTACTCGGTGTGCAAGATTATGGGCGCAAATGTGGCTTTTCTAAAGCGGTGATTGGCCTGAGTGGAGGAATTGATTCGTCTTTGGTAGCAGCGATCGCAGTGGCTGCTTTTGGCTCAGACAATGTCCTTGGCGTGTTGATGCCCTCCCCTTACAGTTCTGAAAATTCTATTGCCGATGCCGTCGCTTTGGCTAAAAACCTCGGCATTCGTACCCAAACACTGCCGATCGGCGAACTCATGCAGGGCTATGACCATACCTTTGCTGAGCTATTTGCCGGGACTGAATTTGGCGTAGCCGAAGAAAATATTCAATCGCGCATTCGCGGCAACTTGTTGATGGCGATCTCAAACAAATTTGGTCATCTGCTGCTTTCTACAGGCAATAAGTCAGAAATGGCAGTGGGCTACTGTACCCTCTACGGCGATATGAATGGCGGTCTTGCCGTTATCGCTGACGTACCCAAAACCAGGGTGTATGAGATTTGCCACTGGTTGAATGGAGAGGTAGGAAAGATGGGGCAGGTAGGAGAGACAGGAAAGAAGCCGTTGACGAACCATGAAAATGGGGCGATCGCCGACTTTTCTGCCGCTCAAACCGCTCTCCCTTATTTCTCCTGCTGCCGTACCCCTCTCATTCCCGCCAACGTCCTTTCCAAAGCTCCCAGTGCTGAACTCAAGCCAGATCAAAAAGACGCTGACTCGTTGCCTGCTTATGAGGTGTTGGACGATATTTTGGAGCGCTTAGTGCAAAAGCAAGAATCAGCAGGGCAAATTGTGGAGGCAGGGCACGAAGCCGCCATAGTAGACCGGGTGATTCGCCTGGTGACGCGGGCAGAATTTAAGCGGCGTCAGGCTCCCCCCGTGTTGAAAGTAACCGATCGCGCTTTTGGAATGGGCTGGCGGATGCCGATCGCAAGTCGTTGGTCATTGCCCATTTCTCCCCCCAAACGCTCCGCAGCAACCGCGACGGGGCAAGCGGTTTAAGCTAGCTAAAAGCTAAGGGCAGAAGGAAAGCTTTTCTGTTAGGCGCTGTCAGTCAACGGTCTTTCTGAGCTTGTTTTTGGGCACTCTTAGCCCAGCAGAGTCAGTTTTCTACGGAGCCTACTGGGTGGTCGGGCTGAGCTGGCTTAGCGAATCTACCAATTTGGCAAACTACGGTCTATACCTTCAAAGAGAGCCTCGCTATGGAAAAAGGCATTTATATCGTTGCGAACGATAAAGTTCTGGATAATGCGATCGCCTTACTCAATAGCCTTCGCTTGTATGATCCGGATATTCCTGTGGTTTTGATTCCGTTCAACTCTGACTATCAGCAAGTTGCCGCTGTTTTAACTGCCCAGCATCAGGTTTCGATTTTTCCCGACCTGCCTTTTCTAGAAGAATTTACCCAAGCGATCGGCAATATTTTTCCTAGAGACTTTTTAGCGCTGCCCAACAAAATGCGCAAGCTAGCAGCCTGGTTTGGCCCACTACAAAATTTTCTGTATATCGACACCGATATTCTACTGTTTAGACCGATTACTGAAACCCTAGACTACTTATCTCAGGCCGATTTTATTTGCTGTGACTATCATTCAGTCGGACGCGGGCTAGCAGATGTTTTTTCTAATGAGGTTATTGAGCAGAAAATTTTTACTGAAGTAGACCTTCAAGACGTTTTCAACAGCGGCTTTTGGGGATCGAAAAAAGGCACCATCACCCTTGAGCAAATGTATACTCTGCTGAAAACGTGCGCTCAGCACCGAGCCTATTTTGATTTCTCCAGCGGCACCACCGATCAGCCAATACTCAATTACCTGGTTCTCAAGGCCATTGCGTCGCGATTGAACTTAACGAAGGTTGTTTCAGCCGAACCGGGCAGTTGGGCTGGTTCGGCACACTTTCAAATTGTTGACCACAAACCCTATGACGGTGAAACGCCCCTAAGATATTTGCACTGGGCCGGAACACCTATGCGCACAGGTGGCCCTTACCGTGAACTGTGGGAGTATTACCGCTACCTGCACAATCCCGCCGAACGCCCTCTGCCTGCTCCCCCTGTGAGCCGCTCACCCTGGCAAACCTGGGTAGCTCGGATGAAGCGAACTTTGAAGCGCTAACTAAACAAACGACCAAGGCAAAAATCACAGCTGTAGCCATTGGAGTTAAGACACTTCAATGGTTGCAAGCCTCTGTCAGACAAGCTTCTCCTCTGCCTTTTGCTTCTAGCTATAACTGGAAGCACGCTTCTGACGCCGCCCGAAAACCCTTCCTCCGGTAGACGATAAGCGCCGAAATTTTTCTTAACCTAGATTTGACTCTAATTTAACCTAGTTATTTGTTCTATATGAAACATCAGTTCAAAGTTCCTGACCTGTCTACCGATTCTGCTGATGAAATCAAAGATATTATCTTGACGGCTGAGCCAGACGCATCCGTTGATCTAGATTTTGATCAAAAAACGATTTCAGTAGAAACCGAAGCTTCCGACGAATCGTTACGGCAGCTTATTGTTTCTGCTGGGCACCACGTCGCCTAAGCAAGTGTAGGGCAGCTTAATTAAACCACCAAAGCTAAACTGCTAGACATCAAGTGCATCCCCTTTTGTCGCCCTTACGCTAAAGCGGCAAAAGAGGTTTGATTAGCTCATTTACTCTTTTCTAAGAGCAGGTTTGCAGGCTGCAGATTACTAGCAAAGCTGGGATGTACACCTAGACATGTTTGTATTAACCAGCCAGGGAAGATCGTTATCTTTCCTGGTTTTTGCGTACTTTTAATTTCTGTTACTAGCTGGGTACTCTGAAGCTAGAGACTTTTTGTGTAATCTGTGCCCAAAGTTAGTGTTTGCATCCCTACCTATAACCGCGCTGAAATTTTGCCCTATGCGGTTCATAGTGTTTTAAATCAGACCTATCGTGATTTTGAGTTGCTGATTTGCGATGATGCCTCACCCGATAACACTGCCGCTATTGTGCAGCAATGGTCAGATCCTCGCATCCGCTACATACGCCATCCTCAGAACATTCAGCGTAGCCGCAATATGCGGGCTGGGTTTGAAGCAGCTCAGGGAGATTACTTTATTAAGTTTGACGATGACGATGCTTTAACGCCAACGTTTTTGGAAAAGACAGTTGCTGTGTTAGATCAGCAGGTAGCTGTAGATTTTGTTTGTACCGATCACTGGGTTATCAATGCAGCTAATCAGCGTGATGAGGCGGCTACCGTTGCGAATTCAGCCAAATGGGGTAAGGATCGGCTACAGACGGGTATTATCTCAGACTTGCTGACAGAGACGTTTCAGCACCAAAGCTTGCAGGTTGGCTCTACTTTATTTCGCCGCCAGAGCTTACAAGACGTTGACTTTATGCGTTTTGAGGCGGATGGCTGTGAAGATTTTGACTTGCTGGTGCGTCTGGCGATCGCGGGAAAAATCGGTTACTTTATTGCAGAGCGGCTGATGGAATATCGCTTTCATGGTGGGCAAACCAGTTTGAAGCAGGATATTCACTTTTTGGCAGCTAAGCTTGGCTGCCTCAAAAGCTACCAGTTTGAGCAGGCTGAACTGGAGCGATCGCGCTATTACAAAATTCAAGATTTAAAGCAGGTACTGGCTTTGCGGCTAATTGAAAAAGGGGAAACCCATAAAGGTCGGCAACTGTTGCGAGAACTACAGCAAGCTGAAGGACTCTCTTCACGCGCCAGAGTTGGACTAATGCTGTCTTATCTACCTGTGGCGTGGCGGCAGACGGCTTTTCAAAGCTTCCGTCAAGTCCGCCCGAAAGATTATAGCGAACGAGTTCGCAATGCAACGCGTTAGTCGCCTCGGCTTAGGGTTATTGCTGCTGGCATTAACTGGCTGGCTAGCTACCAAGCGAGAACCCGAACCCCCAGTTGAAAAGACGCTGGCGGCTCCTACGCCTCAGCCCTCACTGGCTTATGTCACCTATTCGCTTGCCCATGCTACCCTGCATGTCGTCACCATTCCGCCCCACGGCTACGAAGTAACGGTTGCTTCGGCAACAGGGCTTGCTCCCGTTCGAGACGTGGCTGAATCACAAACAGCGATCGCCGCCTTAAACGCTGGTTTTTTTGATCCACAAAATGCCCAAACCACTTCTTATATCGTTCATCAAGGTGAGTTAACGGCTGACCCGCGCCAGAACCCGCGTCTCGTTGGCAATCCAGATCTACAGCCTTATCTGCACCAGATTCTAAATCGCTCAGAATTTCGCCGTTATCAGTGCGGCTCCGAAACCCGCTACGATATTACTCCCCACGCAACACCTGTCCCCGCGCTTTGCCGCCTGGTTGAAGCAGTTGGTGCAGGGCCGCAACTGTTGCCGACTGATACTTCGGAAGCGGAAGGATTCATCACTTATAGCAACGGACAGCTAATTCGCGATGCCTTAGGTGCCCAACGCCGCAACGCCAGAACTGCTATTGGCATTACAGCGGATGGTAGCCTTATTTGGGCGATGGCGGCTCAGCAGCCTGACACTGCGGCTGACTCAGGAGTTTCGCTGGCAGAGATGGCGGATTTTATGCGATCGCAAGGCGCAATCAAAGCCCTCAACCTAGACGGGGGTAGTTCGTCATCGCTTTATTATCAAGGCAGCCTGTATTTAGGACGAGTAGATAGCCAGGGGAATTGGATTGAGCGACCCGTATATTCAGTTTTGTTAGTGCAAGACCAGAAGAATCGGTAGCTGTTCTGGGCTTTGTGTATTTACTTTGCAAAATAGCTGGATTTAACCCGCGTTTAACAGCAGCTTTATTTTCAAAATTTATGGTTATCCCGTTCGTTCAAGAGATATTTTTTCAGGGATTTTAGCAAAGCAGGCTATATTGCTTTTTTCGATTTCAGTTTCTCGGGCTGACTGGCAGCGACAGCCTCAGGTGCAAACTTGGCTCCGCTATTTCGGCAGTTCTCCCGTTTTGCTAGGGCTAAACGAAGCCCCTTCAAACACGGCGGCTGTCGCTAACATCAGCATTGTCAACGCCGAAGCAGGCGAAAGCTTTGATGGTTTACCCCTGGTTCCCGACAATTTAGAAGAAATTTTAGCCAACCCTCCTCCTTTGCTGCACTAGCTCTGACCGCAGCGCAGCATTGTTCTAAAAGCGCAAAATTGCAAATTGTAGTCTATGTAGCCTGCAAAATCAAAAGAAAACATTAAAATTTATAAGGAGCTTAGCAAGATACTCTATGCGCATTCAGCCATCACACACAATCGAGCAGATTTTTGCTCAGGGTGGGATTATGGTTGCTCACCTTTCTGAAGAAAAGAAACAAGCGCTGTTTGCAAGGTTGAAAGCGATTTTGCAAAAGCGTAGTCTTCATTCTCTTAGCCTTGAGACAGAAGATTCTTAACGGAGAAATAAGGCTTTACAGACTCAAAAGTTTAAACTTAACCAAAAATCAGCGAGCAATTCTTAAGGCTATCGGGGTGGCCTTTGAGAAGGTTCGCTGATTTTTTATGCATGTTTTTTGCAAGTCACTCTCCCTTGTCAACCTTCTTGACTAGTTGCGTGTTCCGCAAATAATCAACTCCCTGAATCTCCTGCAAAACAAAGAGCTTAGGCAACAGCTTTAATGAACTGGACTAAAATTGGACTAGATTTAATCGCGATCGCGAACCGAAATTTTTAAGCGATCGCACTTTGGCTTTCCGCCAAACACCTAGCAGAGACAACCCGTTCTGACCGCTTTGAGCTTAGTATAGGGCACTTGTTTGTGGCGCAAGCGATCGCCCTCAAGCAAAGCTTAAGTACAAAAATAGATGAGTGAGGACAGTCGCAAAGCTAGTCTAACCAATACCTCATAAGACCAATTTCAATACTTATGAGTCTTACGAAAAGACAAATAAAAACTCCTAGCGTTTTGAGCTAGGAGCCAGCGTTAGTTAGGCAAAGAGAATTAAGTAGCTATCTCAAGAGTGATCTGTCATCAATATATTTTCGGCAGGAAGGCTAGAATGCTCGTCCCCTGGCAAAAGCTGCAGATTGTTTTCTAAAAGTGTAGCTGTGTAACCTAGAAACAAGCTGACGATGAGAGCGGTCAGTGGGGCTTGCAATAGGGATTTCATAAACTCGCTACGGCTAACGATGGGTAGACAACAGACTAAAATCGCAATCTATCTTCAGACAGATTTCCCAACTTTGACAAGATACGACACTTCCTTTGCCATTTTCGCCAAAGAATTTACAGTCTTAAGCCAGTCTTTATGCTGTCGGCCAGCCTCGACTACTATTCTTTATTCCTAAAATGAGACTAATTTGTTTTTTATAAGACCATAGTTAAGGCAATGAGTCTCAGCATAAGACAAGGATTTACTGCTTTCAAATCAACAAACTTTTATTTCCGGCTCACCTCACAAAGTGAAACTAAGTTGCGATGCCTTAGCTTAGGCTTGATGCCAAACCTCGACCATAGCGGTAGCTACTAGCATTGAGAGGCTTAAATAACTACAAGCCCTTGACAGAAAAGCTTTCCCGCTGCCCTCAGCATTTTGCCTTTAGCTATAAAAGTTTCATTCAGTCCCATTACTGGTAGCAACCCATTCAGGAGGGAATCGTCATCATCAATCTAGTCTTATTAAAAGTCCAATTAATATTATTTTGAGTCTAAATAAAAAGTTGTGAGTCTCAAGTCTAAACACTCAGTCGTCTCAAACCCTGGGCAAGTTTCTGTCGCTTTAATCCCTTCCCTCTCCCAATAATTGACTTGGCTCTTTAACAGCCGTTTGGATCCGCTAGCGGGCAGTCGCACGCCTTAAAACGCTTTAGGATAAAATCATCTATTGCTTAGGTGGCTAGTAGCAATGCAATCTTCACCCCCTTCTTCTCTTGCCAAAACCCTGCGTCATCGACGGCAGCAACTAGCCCAAAAAATCGATTTTCCAGTGCTGCTGTGGTCAGGTCAGCCAAAAGCTCGCAACTTTCCTGCCAACACTTATCCGTTTCGCGCCAATAGCCATTTTCTTTACTTTGCTGGCTTGCCTTTGCAGCAAGCGGCTATTCATATAGAAAACGGCAAACTGACCTTATTTATAGATGAAGCCTCTGCTGAATCAGCTTTGTGGCATGGCCCTTCTCCAACCCGTACCGAAATTGCCCAAGCCATAGGAGCCGATGCCGCTTATCCGCTGAGCGAACTTTCTCTACAGACTCAAGCAATTCGTCAGCCCGCTTTACCTGTCGCAGAAAATTCAGCCCTAGCCGAAGCAATGGTGCAGTTGCGATTAACCCATGACGATTGGGCGATCGCCGAGATGCGTCGGGCGGCTGAGGTAAGTGTTTTGGCTCACAAAGCAGGTTTGTCAGCTACGGCTACAGCACAAACAGAGGCAGAAATTAGAGCCGCTATGGAACAAGTCATTATTGCTCATCAAATGACTTGTGCTTACAACAGCATTGTCACGACCCACGGCGAAGTTTTACACAATGAGCAATATCATCATCCGCTACAGACCGGAGACTTAGTCTTAGCCGATGTTGGCGCAGAGACAGGCTTTGGCTGGGCTTCAGATATTACCCGCACTTGGCCAGTTTCCGGCAAATTTTCGCCAACCCAGCGCCAGATTTACGAAATTGTTTTGGCCGCTCATGATGCTTGCATCGAAAGCATAAAACCCGGCATAGAGTATCGCGACTTACATTTACTAGCCTGCTGCATCATAGCTGAGGGTCTAGTTGATCTAGGCATTTTGCGAGGCCAGCCCGAAAGCCTAGTTGAGCAAGATGCCCATGCACTGTTTTTCCCCCACGGTATTGGCCACCTGATTGGTTTAGATGTTCACGATATGGAAGATTTGGGAGATTTAGCTGGCTATGCCGCCAATCGCAAACGCAGCGATCGCTTTGGCTTAGGTTTTCTCAGACTTGATCGCCCTTTAGAAGCTGGGATGGCTGTCACTATTGAACCGGGTTTTTATCAAGTTCCGGGCATTTTGCAAGATCCGCAACCGCAAGCCCGCTATCAAACGGTAGTAGATTGGGAGCGCCTGTCTCAGTTTGCAGACGTTCGCGGTATTCGGATTGAAGATGATGTCTTGGTGACGGCCAATGGCTATGAAGTTCTAACAGCAGATCTACCGAATCAGCCTGAAGCTATTGAACACCTCATTCAACACTAAAAACAAAGAATAACAAGACAGCACGCACAGATTATTAGGGAGTTGACTAAATCCGAAACAACTCAATTTTTTTCTATAAGCTAACTTTAGCGGCAGAAATTAGATAGCTTTTACGCGCTTAGCCAGACCAAGCGGTTAAATTGTAATGCCGTCTCTTACGCCGTCAAGGTCGTAGCATTTGCAAAATTTGTGAGTCAATTGACAGCGTTTGTCTATTGGCGGATACTTTCTCAGCCAATGCGCTTAAAAGATAACGCCTAAGCACAATGGCGGACATGAGAAAAAACGCAGGTTTTTTTGAGACATTAAGATACGTAAGTCTACAGGTATTTTAGCTACTTGAATGCGCTTGTAAGCAACAACACAGCAGAATACCGAAAAATCGCGTATTTTCTTGACATACCTTAATTTGCGACTATCTACGGAAGCAAAAAAATCATTCATTTAGCTTTGAAGCTGACATAAATGTCGCTTGAGACTTGATTTAATTCTCAAGTGAGGTGTCAAAAATATAGCTAGCTAAGAGCTTGCAAGTGCTAATCAATCAGTTGCTTGTCGGCTGCGAGTTCCTGTCCGTTTATCAATCGTCGTCACTACCCTAAATTCTGATGAAAAGCTTACTAGTGAAATCTGTGATTTTGCCCCGAGGACTAACGGCAGTTGCGATCGCTTGTCTCTTGAGTCTCACAGCTTTAACACTATTGCAAACCGAAAAAGTGGAAGCTGAGCAGCGAGACGAATTTCCTGGAAATCGTCAAGGCGGCGGAACTCACTTAATCGCTTCCTAGCTAAATTTTCCGCCAGAACGCTTAACTTCTGTCTGCCTTTTGCAGATGAAATATCACTATCAGCCAAATTACTCTAGGATTAGGACTAAATACTAATTAGCTTTCTGGTGTGAATCTCAGCGAACCCTTGCTAAGTTCTAGAATTTGCAAGGGTTTGTTTTATTAGCTCAAGGTGTATGGTGCATAGGGTGATTGACCGCAGTCGGAGTTGGCTGAACCGATTAGCGGCCCTAAGATTTAAGCCTTGGATAACTAGCGGGCAAACCCTCTTAGTGACGAGCCTGCTAACCACAACTCTCCTCAGTGCAACTAAGCAGGTTGGACTACTTCAGGATCTAGAGCTTTTCGCTTTCGACCAACTCACTCAACTGCAACCAAAGGCAGCCCCCGACGATCGCATTTTGATTGTTGGTATCACTGAATCGGATATTCAACAGTATGGCTGGCCGCTGTCTGATCAGCTTGTGGCCAAACTGCTGCAAAAGCTACAACAGCATCAACCCCAAGTCGTTGGCTTAGACCTTTATCGCAGTACTCAACGCTCACCCGGACGAGCCGATTTGCTCAGACAACTGGCGGCCTCTAATCTAGTTGCCATCATGAATGTCGGCTCAGATACAGAAAGCGCTGGCTCAGAGACAGAAGGCGTACCCCCACCCGCCATTGTTCCCTGGCAGCGAATTGGGTTTAATGACCTGGTTTTAGATCCTGATGGCGTTGTGCGCCGGAGCTTGCTGTACGTCAGTGCGCCGGAGCATCCTTACTATGCCTTTGGTCTGCGAGTGGCCATGCAGTACAGCACTCCCCAGCTAGCCTTACAAGCCGATGGAACGACTTTGCGGCTAGCTGGCGTTAAAATCCCGGCTTTAGTGAGTGGCTCAGGGGGCTATCAGACAGTCGATGCCCGGGGTTATCAGATATTGCTGCACTATCGCTCAGCGACTTCTCCGGCTAGAGAGGTCAGCGTTGAACAAGTGTTGAGCGATCGCTTAAATCCTGAGTGGGTGCGCAACAAAGTTGTTTTAATTGGCTCAACCGCTCCCAGTCTTAAGGATCAATTTTGGACACCCTACAGTGCCCAGCGCAACCCCCAACTCATGCTCTCAGGGGTTGTGATCCACGCTCAAATTACCAGCCATCTCCTCGATGTCTTGTCGGGTGAAGCTGCTCTTTACCGCTTTTTGCCAGCTTGGGGTGAAGTGTTGTGGCTATGGAGTTGGACTTTGTTAGCTGGTATCGTCAGTTGGCAAACTAAGCGGTCTTGGCTAGCCGGACTGGGCATGGCTAGTTTGCTAATGGGAATTTGGAGTTTGGGCTGGTTGGGTTTGTGGCATCAAGTTTGGCTACCCGTCGCTGAACCCCTTCTAGGGGCGATCGCAGCAGGCAGTTTGGTAATTGTCCAAAAAATGATCTATCGCAGCACCTACGACAAGCTGACGCAGCTACCCGGAAGAGAAATCTTTAACCATCAAGTTCAGCAAGCGCTACAAATCAGACGCGCAAGTTCGCCCAAAACGCCGATCATTGTGGCCTTTTTGGGGGTCAATCGTTTTAAGTTTATTAATCAAAGCTTAGGGCACGCAGTTGGCGACCAGGTTTTATTGGCCATTGTGCAGCGACTCCGACAAGTTTTACCCGCCTCTACACCACTCGCTCGAATTGGTGGCGACGAGTTTGCCATCTTGTTTCAACACAGTTCACAAAAGGCAGTTGAAAAGGTGCTCAGTCAGCTACAGCAGGGCTTGTCTGAACCTTTCTGTATTGAGCAGCAGTACTTATCTTTGAGCGCCAGCGTCGGCTTAGCGGTGACTCAAACATACGGGCACCAAAAATCGGAAGACTTGCTGCGAGATGCCCACACCGCTATGTATCGTGCCAAAGCGCTCAAGACTTTTCAATGTCAGGTCTTTGCTACAGGTATGCTGACAGAGGCGGTCAACCGACTACGGCTCGAAGGCGATTTACAGCAAGCTTTAGCCGCCGGAGAGTTTTTACTTTACTACCAGCCCATCGTTTGCCTGCGTACAGGGCAAATTACGGGCTTTGAAGCTTTAGTCCGATGGCAGCAAACAGCACGCGGATTTGTGCTGCCAGGTGATTTCATTCCTGTTGCTGAAGAAACGGGCTTGATCGTACCCTTAGGAGAGTGGATCTTTCAGGCAGCTTGCTATCAGCTTCGCGGTTGGCAGCAGCAATTTCCGGAATTGTCCTTAAAGATTAGCGTCAATCTTTCGAGGCGGCAGTTGCGCCAACCCAACCTTGCAGAGCAAATTCGCGCGAATTTGCAAGCGGCTGGTATGACGGGACAACAGGTGCGGCTCGAAATCACCGAAAGTATGGTGATGGAGGACGCAGAAGCAGCCATCGTGTTGATGCAGAAGCTAAAGACGCTGGGATTGCAGCTGAGCATTGATGATTTTGGCACGGGTCATTCCTCCCTTAGCTATCTGCACAGATTTCCTGTAGATACGCTCAAAATTGACAAATCCTTTGTAGAGCAGATAGAGCAAAGCCATCAAAAGCGAGAAATCGTTCACACCATTGTGGCCCTCGGTCATAAACTGGGGATGGAGATCGTGGCTGAAGGAATTGAAACTGAGCGTCAGAGAAGCGTTCTAGATCGGGCCCACTGCCAATATGGTCAGGGTTATCTTTTTTCGCCTCCTCTCTCAGGTGAAGCGGCAACTCGCTTGCTAGCCCGACAAAGCCGACTTTGTATACCTAACACTGAAAATTTGCAATGTTAGGGCTGGTCTAGGGGCTAAAAAACGGAACGCTCTAGTTATTGCTGTCGCAGAAGCGCTAAGGCGCTTTAGTTGCTGAAACTCGCTAACAAAAAGTCTTTCATTCTGCCCTCTGCCTTTAGCCTTCTGTCTTAGCTATAACTTATCCAAGTGTCTGTTTTCGGTCAGTCAGGCTTCTGGCACAGTTCCCCATCAGGACTAAAAACTTGCAGTAAACTGGGGAAGCTATACCCTGAGCAGCCATCTGAGGCGTTCGGCTGGTTTTGAGAATCGACAATATTCACTATGCAATCTCCTATCCCTGCTGGAACCGTTCTACAAAACCGCTATCAAGTTGTCCATATGTTGGGACAGGGTGGCTTTGGCCGCACCTATCTAGCTGAAGACCAAGGCAGATTCAACGAGCGGTGTGTGTTGAAAGAGTTTATGCCGCTGCAGGGAGGCGATCATTTTTCTGACAAAGCAACTCAGCTATTTCAGCGAGAAGCTCAGATTCTCTATAAAATTCAGCATCCTCAAATCCCTCAGTTTCGGGCAATTTTTGAGCAAGACCAGCGCTTATTTTTAGTCCAAGACTATGTTGAGGGTACAACCTATCGCGAACTTCTCGACCAGCGGCGACTACAACAGCAGGCTTTTTCAGAAGCTGAGGTGCGCCAATTTTTGCACCAAATGCTGCCAGTGCTGGCTCATATTCATGCTCAGGGCATTATTCACCGAGATATCAGTCCGGATAACATCATCTTGCGCAACAGCGATCGCCTGCCGGTTCTGATTGACTTTGGCGTGGTCAAAGAGGTAGTCACTCGCATTCAAATGCCGGAAACAGCTAGCCAAGCCACTACCGTAGGCAAGCGCGGCTACGCCCCGAGTGAACAAATGCAAACCGGACGAGCTTATCCGAGTAGCGACTTGTACTCGCTAGCGGTTACTGCCGTTGTGCTGTTGACTGGCAAAGAGCCACAAATGCTGTTTGATGATGTCAATTTGGTGTGGACATGGCCACAATATGTCACCGTCAGTCCGGGGCTGGCTCAGGTGCTAAATCGGGCTTTGAGCTATCGCCCTGGCGATCGCTATCAGTCTGTTAGTGAGATGGCACAAGCACTGGGCGAATCTAGCTCAACAACAGCGCCCCGACCGACGGTACCCTCGCCCCCCTCAGCGACTGAAGTTTCTCAGATGCGAACGGTGGCTGTCAGCCCGCGTTATCAAGCAACACAGGCGCGTACGACCCCTGTGCGCCCTAATGCAGTATCTCCGCCAGTGCAGGAATCAGAATCCCTGTGGGAAAACCCCTGGGCCATTAGCGCTATCGGATTAGGGCTGGCCTTAGCAGCAGCTTTAGGCGGTTGGGCTGTGGTGCGAGTGCTCAATGGCGGTGACTCAAGCAATGCCCCCCCCCCGTTAGAAAATCCTGATATTACGATTAACCCCACGCCGACTGAACCTGCTGAGCCAGCTCCCAATCGCCCAGTTGAATATAGTCAGGCGTTTAGTTTGTCAGCAGGTGAAAGTCAAACAGTCGAAGGTAGTTTACGCGCTGGCGAAACAGTCAACTATCAGTTTCGGGCTGAACAAGGACAGGTGTTATCGGCGAGCCTAGAGGGTGAAGGGGTCCTCTTGAGCGTTTTGGCTCCCAATCAGCAGCCAGTTGAAGCGTCCGCCAATCGCACTTTGAGCTGGCAAGGCGCGTTGCAGTTCAGCGGTGAATACACGATTCAGCTTCGCCCGGTTCAGGGACTCAATGAAAGTGACTATCGGCTAGTCGTGAGTTTGGCGGTTGATGAACCCGAACCCGAACCGGAGCCAGAACCGGAGCCAGAACCTGAACCCGAACCGGAGCCAGAACCCGAACCCGAACCGGAAACTCAGCCGGAAGTTTTGCAGCAGCGGGTACAGTTTCCGCAGGGGGAAACCGGAGTACGCGTCGCCAATGACGTAGGCCGAGGTCGGGTGCGGCGCTACATCGTCAATGCTCAGCAGGGGCAAATCTTATCTGCTAGATTAGTTAATGCCAGTGGCCCAGCGACCATTAGTGTCCGTTTACCGAGTGGAGACTTAATTGATAATGGTTCTGGCTTACTGTCCTGGAGTGAAGAGTTGCCCGTTGGCGGTGACTATTTAATTGATGTGGTATCTTCGGCTCCGGCTGAATTTACGTTAGATTTGCAGGTGACTAATTAAATTCATGCCTCCATCTCAACCTGAGGCATGACTCAGCAACTGGCTCACGGGTAGATCGCTGAAATCAAAACGACTGAAACTGGACATAAAATTTGTGCTTAAGGCGCTGCTAATTGCTGGAACCGATACCGATGCTGGAAAAACAGTGGTCACTACGGCCTTAGTCGCTTACTGGCAAAAGTATTGGGGTTCTCGTTCTTTAGGCTTAATCAAGCCTGTTCAGTCGGGTCTAGGCGATCGCGAACTGTATCAGCAGCTCTTTAAGCTGGATCAATCTTTAGCAGAAATCAATCCGGTTTTTTTTGCGGCCCCGCTTGCTCCTCCCTTAGCCGCTGAACGGGAAGGCCGCCGAGTTGACTTGCAGCCCGTTTGGCAAACCCTGCGAAAATTGGAGCAGTCTCGCGATTGGGTGCTGGTAGAAGGGTTAGGTGGACTGGGTTCTCCCGTTACCAACGAGCTAACCTTAGCGGATTTAGCAGCGCAATGGCGACTACCAACAGTTTTAGTGGTGCCTGTGCGTTTAGGAGCGATCGCTCAGGCCGTCGCCAATGTAGCATTGGCTCGACAAACCCAAGTGGCGCTCAAAGGAATCATTCTCAATTGTGTGCAACCGCGTTCGGCTGCGGAGATTGCCGATTGGACACCTTCAGCCCTGATTGAATCGCTTACTCAGACACCGATACTAGGGGTAATGCCCTACATTGCGGATACGAGCAATCTCTCCAGCCTATCTGAGGCAGCCGCTCAACTCAGGTTAGAGGGGCTACTTCCCGTCATGGCTTAACCCTAACCTGGTTAATGTAATTTTTCTGCATTAAAGAGACTCGGATCACAACCGATTATAAAACTTATCGCCATAATGTACTGAAAGGGTCCGGATTTTCAGTAAAGTCACTGAAAATACTGAAATACCACTCAGCCTACTCACCCTGAGAGAGAGGCTAGTTTTCAACCTTTAGATCCTGTTCCCTTTCTTCAAAACATAAGAATCTATTGCTATAGGAGCGTTTTGCCTGCTGTGTCATGCTGACGAGCGCTGCACTCGTTTTAAGTCTTCAACGCTGTTTAGCAAATTCATTATTAATAGATTTGTTAACTCTATGATTTCTACCATTCCGTCTACCACGGCTGATCTAGCTAGCATTCGCCTCCAAATTCGCTCCCTGCAACCTCAGCTAGTGGCTTGGCGGCGGCGGTTGCACCAGCGTCCTGAACTGGGATTTCAAGAACTACAGACTGCTCAGTTTATTAGCCAGAAGTTAACTAAGTGGGGAATTGAGCACCAAACCGGGGTTGCCCAAACCGGGGTCGTTGCTACCATTGCAGGCGATCGCCCTGGGCCAGTTTTGGCTATCCGAGCCGATATGGACGCCCTCCCGATTCAAGAACTCAACGAAGTGTCTTATTGCTCTCAAAACGATGGGCAAATGCACGCTTGCGGCCATGATGGACACGTAGCGATCGCCCTAGGCACCGCTTATTATTTGGCTCAGCACCGCGATCGCTTTGCAGGCACAGTCAAGATCATTTTCCAGCCTGCCGAAGAAGGCCCAGGGGGAGCCAAACCGATGATCGAAGCGGGGGTGCTACAGCAGCCAGAAGTAGATGCCATTATCGGCTTACACCTTTGGAACAACCTTCCTCTAGGCACTATTGGGGTGCGCAATGGCCCCTTAATGGCAGCTACAGAGCTATTTCACTGCACCATTCATGGCAAAGGCGGACATGGCGCTATCCCCCATCAAACCATTGATTCAGTCGTGGTGGGGGCTCAGGTGGTTAACGCAGTGCAGACTATCGTATCTCGCAATGTCGATCCACTCAAAGCAGCGGTTGTCACAATTGGTGAGTTCCATGCAGGCACAGCCCTTAACGTCATTGCCGACGAAGCCCGCATGAGCGGCACCGTTCGCTACTTTGATCAGGCTTACACTCACTTTTTTGCTCAGCGGTTAGAGCAAGTCATTGCCGGTATTTGCCAGGGTTATGGTGCCCGTTATACATTCGACTATCGGCCTTTGTATCCGCCTGTGATTAACGATGCCGATATGGCCGATTTGGTGCGGACTGTGGCTCTTTCAGTTGTTGAAACACCAGCCGGGGTCGTGCCAGAGTGTCGTACCATGGGCGGTGAAGACATGGCCTTCTTTTTGAAGGAAGTACCAGGCTGCTATTTCTTCTTAGGGGCGGCCAACGCGGCCAAAAACCTGATTTATCCCCACCACCATCCTCGCTTTGACTTTGACGAAACGGCTTTGGGCATGGGGGTTGAAATGTTTGTTCGCTGTGTCGAAAAGTTTTGTGCGTTGGGTTAACCGTTGACTCAGCCCCTTGACCGAGTTTGGCTCCTGATTGCCCGGTTTAAAGAGGGGCGAGGTTGCAAAAAATCTTAATCTTTGGCGGTTTGCCCATCTCTGCTTGTAAGCTTTGGGTGAAAAGGCGAGGGAAAATTAACATGAGGCGAAGAATTCTCTGGCTCGTGGGGCTGGCTATCTGCACCCTAGCGGGGGTGTTTTTCGTAAGCACGGGGGATTTGGGGTTGTCGTCTCAGTCGCCTGCGGTAAGTTTCGGTAACCGTATAGCCGTGGCTCAAGCCCAGACTGAATCTGCCCAGTCGGCGACACCGACGCTAGGAGGTAACTACGCCGATCCGCAGGGTCGTTTTCAAATTGGTATTTTGTCAGGTTTTAACGTCAATAATATTGCGGGTTCTGTTTTGATAGAAGCGCCCGATGGCAGTCTGGCTTATTCGGTAACGGTAGTACCCGCTGGTAGCTTAGGCGAAGAAACCGCCTTGACGGATGCGGCGCTAGCTCAAATTGTCAAAAATACCTTTGCGACTGGCGAAGGGTTTCAGCCCACCGGATTTCAAACGTTAGCCGGGGGTGGGGTGCAAATTCCTTGGGTTGGTCGGCTAACGCTGGCAGCAACCACTCAACCACTGCAAGGGTGGGTGTTAGCCCGACAGGCTGCTAGCGATGTCTATTTGCTGGCGATCGCCGCAGTAGAAGGATCGCAACCACAATCTGTTCTGCCAATTTTGGCGGATAGTTTAGAGGTTCTCTAGCCCGTCTGGCTGCTAGGCTAAGGGTTATCCGCTTTTATCCGCATAGAAACGTGGTCAATTCTAATCGGGAAATTTCTCGCCTGCTGGAGCTAATGCCTGCATCAGGCCGCATGAAGATTCGCTTAAGGGAGAATGCCGCTCAAACCCATGCGATCGAGGCTGATTTTCCGCGCCCCTGGCAGCGAGTGCATATCATCACCTTTAATTTTGATCTGTGGAATCAGCTTGCGGTTGCTCAGCAAGATCTGCTGCTGTTGCATCAAGTTTGCTGGCTAACGCGTGTTCAGATCTTAAAGTTTGATTTGTATCAGGGTCTGGCGGCGGCTGGGGTATTGGGCACACTCTTTGAAGCCGCTCAGCTAGATATGATTGGCCTGGTGATTGGGGGCAGCCTCACCGCATTTGCCGGGACGCAGATTTGGCGCAACAGCCGGGGGCCACGAGCCGAGATCGAAGCTGATGAAGCAGCGATCGCAGTGGCTCAGCGGCGGGGCTACACTCAGGTAGAAGCGGCTCGTCATCTGGCAACAGCAATCGAGGCCGTAGCGCAAATCGAAGGTCGGCCAAGCTTGAGCTTTAACGAACTGCTGCGTTGCCAAAATCTCAAGGCGATCGCCGGGTTGTCTGCAACCGGGGTGCCAAACAGCGTTCGGCAATAGATATAGGCAAAAGGCGGCTGGTGTCAGACAATGGGGGCATTGAGTTAATCAGCGCTAGCAATGTCAGAAGTGCCGTCAACGTCTGCCTATGATCCGGCTCTTGAGGGGCCACCGCCTCGCACCCCGGCTGCTAAGTCAACTCTAATGGCTGACCTGGCGCAGGGACGGGAGTTTGTCAAATTTGTCTGGAAAATGTCTGGCCGCATTCGCAGCCCTAAAAATCGCCTGCGGTTCGTCATCGGACTGATCCTGTGGAAACCGATTTTGCCAAAAGAATAAAAATGTACTGCGATCCTGATCAGTTTGACTTCATTAAAACTTTAGAGGCCAATTGGCTGACGATTAAGCAAGAGCTGTCGCAACTGGGCGATCGCGATTTTTTAGCTTATCCCGAAAGGTATCTGCTCGATAAAAAGACCGGATGGGATATTTACGGCATCTATTTTTTAGGGGTGCGAATTGACCTCAATTGTGAACAATGTCCTGAAACAGCCAAACTGGTGCAAGCAATTCCTGGCATAATTACGGCTGGCTTTTCGCGCTTAGCGGCGGGGGCGCATATTGTGCCTCACGCGGGTAAGCCCGTTGGCGTTTTGCGCTGCCACCTAGGGCTAGACATCCCCGAAAAGTGTGGGTTGCGGGTGGGTTCAGAGATTAAGCCCTGGCAGGAAGGCAAGTGTTTGGTTTTTGACGATACCTCTGAACACGAAGCCTGGAACCTCAGCGATCGCCACCGAGACGTAATGCTGCTAGATTTTCGTCTACCCGCTGGTACTCAGGCTAAGGATTATTACTGGCTGGCACCTGCTTAACATAGCGATCGAGCCACTGCGTCATTTCCCACAGCACATGCCCCACCGCTTCGCGTGATTCATATCCGTGCCCCTCAAAGGGTAGCTCTACCCAGCGGACGGTGCCCCCTAATCCCTGCAAAGCTTCGTACAGCCGTTCGCTTTGCAAGGGATATGTGCCAGCATTTTCGTCTTCTGCACCGTGGATGAGCAACAGCGGCTCGTTAATCTGGTGGGCATAGGTAAACGGCGAAAGCTGATTATAAATCTCAGGGGCTTGCCAAAAGGTGCGTTGCTCACCTTGAAAGCCAAAAGGCGTCAGACTACGGTTATAAGCCCCACTGCTGGCAATTCCCGCCTGAAACAAATCAGTATGAGCCAGCAGGTTAGCTGCTGTAAAGGCACCGTAAGAATGGCCACCAATAGCCACTTGATCAGCACGACTAATCCCCCGTTCCACCAAGTAGGTAATGGCCGCTTCGGCTCCCATCTTCAGTTGCTCCAGGTAGGTGTCGTTGGGTTCCGCTTCGCCTTCACCAATAATCGGCAGGGTTGGCCCCATCAAGATAGCGTAACCCTGCGTTAGCAAAAACAGCGGTGAGTACCCCCAAGGCCGACTAAAAGCATTTGCCGCCGTCGTCACTTGAGAAGCCGTTTCTCGACTTTTATATTCTTGGGGATAAACCCAGAACAGCGTTGGCAACGGCCCATCTCGATTGGGTTGATATTGAGGAGGAAGGTAGAGCGTGGCCGAAAGCGCTACGCCGTCGGCTCGCTGATATTGCACCACTTCACGGCTAATACCTGCAAACCAGGGCAGAGGGTCGGCAAACTGGGTTAAAGGGGTGACCTCAGCAGTGATTAAATTACGCAGTAAATAGTTAGGAGCCTGTAGCGGCGACTGCTGACGGGTAATCATTTGGCTGGCTTCCCCGTCAAGCAGACGCACCACCTGCTCGTAGTTGGGATCTTGAGCTTGCCACAGCCGAGTTTTCACACCAGTGCCCAGATGCCAGCGATCGAGAAAAGGATAGACCCCTGCGGGGGATGCTCCCCGACCGCTGAGATAAAGACTTTCTCCGTCAGGGGCAAACAAAAGCACAGAGCGATGATAAGGCCCAGGAGTCATTAAGGGCTGCCCAGGGGCACCGTAGCGATCTTGATAGTCGCGATCGTCCAGCAGGCGGGGAGCGGCGGTGGGGTCGGCTGGATTGAGCTGCCAAGTGCGTAGGCGGCGGTTGTCGTACCAGTATTCGTAGCCCAAGGCGATCGCCTCGTTGCCCCATAAGATGCGGTTGTATCTCAGCGCTGTCTTCCACAGCAATTCGGCAGCAGCGGTAAAAGGCGCTTCGATTTGAAAGACGGCATCGCGCCAGGTCGCCGATTGGCGAGCATCGCCCCCGTCTAGGGCTTCTACCCAATATAAAGTTGCTGGGCGATCGGGACGCCAGCCGATTGAGCGCCGCCCTTGCCTAACGGAATTAAACGTGATCGGAATATCATCGGCTAGCGGCAGGTCAGCGACGGTGAACACTTCTTCGCCAGAGCGATTGAGAACAACGCTGCGCTTCGGAAACAGACTAGCGGGTACCTGATAAGAAAAAGGCCGCTGGGTTACTCGCAGCAAAATCCACTGGCGATCGGGCGAAACCGTGGCGGCATCGATTAGCAGCGGCGGGGTAAGTACCTGGCGATCGCCAGTTAAACTAACCTGCACCAAAACCGACGTTAGATAGTATTCGTAGAGGGCTTCGTCTTGCGGATTGCGCAGCAGATTGGTATAGGTACGGTTAGGCGCTGTGCGGCCTAGATTTTCTTCAATTCGGGGGCCAATGGGTTGGGCGTTGACCGGGGGAGACGGCGGCAGGCTATCGGGTATCACTTTACACAGCAGCCCCTCAGTATCGGAGATCCATCGACAAGCTGGGCCGTAAGCCCCATTAAGAATAGGCGGGGTAAGCTGACGCGCTTCAGCCGTTGCCAGATCTAGCACCCACAGCGCCAAACCCGTCGGCTGAACTTCGGTAAAGGCGAGCTTGTGACCTTGGGGTGACCAGTGTAAGTCTTTTAGGCGCATACCTGCAGGCAAGGCTACGCGTCGAGTTTCTCCAGTGGCGATCGCTTGAATTTCGATGCCGCGAAAGGTGTAATCCAGCGCTGGGCCTCGTGTAGCCGGATCAATTTGTAACCCAGCCACCGTAACCCGAGGACTAGCAAGTTCTGCGATCGCAGGTAAGGGCGGTCGCGTCAGCTTAATTAACCACTGATGGTCAGGTGAAATCTGAACAGCCGGAATCCAAACCGTATCAAGCAAAGTGTTTATCGGTTCAGGTGCCTCTTGCCAAGCGGCTTGGGCGGTTGCTTTAAAAGTCATGCAGGATAGGCCAACAATTCCGAGGAGGATAGACAGGTAGCCAAGTCTTAGGGGACGGGGCGTTCTCATTTTGGCTGATGGGACGGGTAATTGGGTAAAGACAGTTCTCTTATAGCAAAGTAGCCCGTTCACTTCTGCTGATCAATTTTCTGACTTAATACGAATGACTTGCATTAAAATACTTTCATCATTCACCTTACTTGAATCAAAATGAGGATTAACAGAAGAGCTTTTGTGGCGCTAGCTGCCAGTACAACTCTTTTTACCGCCATTAGCTGTAGCAACGAGTCTCAACAAGCTCAGGAAACAAGCAGCGCTGAAGCAGAAGTGGTTAACGTCTATTCAGCCCGCCACTATGACATTGATGACGATTTGTATAACAGCTTTACGGAACAAACGGGCATTGCCGTCAACGTGATTGAGGGTGACTCAGACGAACTGCTAGAACGCATTCAAAATGAGGGCGAAAACAGTCCGGCGGATGTTTTTATCACCGTCGATGCAGGGCGGCTCTGGCGGGCTGAAGAGGCTGGAGTTTTTCAACCCGTCACTTCAACTGTGCTAGAAACAGAAATTCCCGCCAACCTGCGCCACCCTGACAATCTTTGGTTTGGCTTAACTAAGCGAGCGCGAGTGCTGGTCTACAACGTAGACAATGTAGAACCGTCAGATCTGTCAACCTATGAAGCGTTGGCAGAACCTAGCTGGCAAGGGCGCGTGTGTGTCCGCAGTTCGAGCAATATTTATAACCAGTCGCTAGTCGGCTCCTTAATTGAAACCGATGGCGAAGCCGCCGCAGAAGAGTGGGCTAAAGGTTTGGTGAATAATTTTGCCCGTGAGCCAGAAGGAGGAGATACCGATCAAATCAAGGCGGTAGCGGCTGGTCAATGCGATGTAGCCATTGTCAACCACTATTACTGGGCCAGAATGGCTAAGTCCGACAGCGCCGAAGATCAGGCAATTGTCGAAAAAACAGCCGTTTTCTTTCCTAACCAGGCCGATCGGGGAACCCACGTCAATATCAGCGGTGCAGGGGTCGTGGCTACAGCTCCGCATCCTGAAAATGCGATCGCTTTTTTAGAGTTTTTGGTCAGTCCTGAAGCGCAGACGGTCTTTGCTCAAGGTAACAACGAGTACCCAGTCATTGAAGGGGTCGAGGTCGATCCAATCGTGGCTGAACTGGGTGAATTTAAAGTTGATGAAGTGAATGTATCTGCGTACGGACGCAACAATCCGGAAGTCATTCAAATCGTCGATCGCGCTGGCTGGAAATAGGTTCTAAAAAATCAAGAAAGGCACACGTAAGTGTGCCTTTAAACTCAAACTAATAAGAGGGTTAGCGCTTTAAAGAAAGCAAAGAAAGCAAAGTTTAACCTTCGCCGCCTTCGCCGCCCTCTGGAGCTTCTTCACCTGCAGGTGTTTCTTCTGCAGGCATGGTTTCTTCGCCTTCTACAGGTGCAACTTCTTCAGTAGTTGTCCCTTCTTCAGTTTCAGTTCCTTCCTCAGCAGCAGGCCCACAAGCAGCCAGCGTTGTTGTCAAACCGAGTGCCAAAAACAATCCAATGGGCTTTAGTTTCATGGTTTTTATCTCCTCAAACCGATTTGAAACCGATAGTCAACCTGAAAGGAACTATCGCTAGATTTATCGATCACCAACTATAAGGCAATTTCTTATATTTGCCTATCTATAAGCGAAACTTAACCCCCTTCTCAGAAAATACTCACAAAACTTTGCTGACAAAACTGACTCCATAGCTAAATTTTTAGCCCTCACGCTGCGGCCATCTGAACCTGAGCGCAGCAAGTTACAAAGCCATGCCTGCGAGTTGGCTCTGGCCGGGTCGGGGGTAAAGCGTTATTGACAATTTTTGTTGTTACCTCTAAACACACAGCATGATTTTCAAAATTCCCGATATTCTGAGCGCTGATGAGCTGGCGCAAATCAGGCTGCAGTTAGCTGAGGCTGAGTTTGTAGATGGCAAGCTGACGGCGGGCTGGTATGCCAAACAGGTCAAACACAACCAACAGGTGCAAACGGCTGAGGCTAAAGCCTTAAAGGAGCAGGTTCAAGCGGCCTTTAAGCGGCATCCGCTGTTTCAAGCGGCTGTGCGCCCCCGGCAGATCCATTCGATTTTATTTAGCCGCTATGAGGTTGGCATGTCTTACGGTCGCCATGCCGACAATGCCCTGATGGGGCAGTGGCGATCGGATGTTTCGTTTACGCTCTTTCTCAACTCACCGACTGACTACGAAGGGGGAGAACTGGTGATTGAGGGGGCAGATGATGAACAAGCTTACAAGCTAGCGGCTGGCAGCGCCATTTTTTATCCGGCTTCGACGCTGCACCGGGTAGACCCCGTCACCCAGGGAACCCGCTGGGTGGCTGTCGGTTGGATACAGAGTTGGATCCGTGACCCGGCTAAGCGAGAGCTGGTGTTTGATATAGACACGGTACGGCGATCGCTGTTTGCGCGTGAAGGCAAAACCGACGAGTTTGATGTGCTTTCTAAAAGCGTGGCCAACCTTTTGCGGCTTTGGGTGGAATAGTCAGAACGCGGTTAACTATCCTGGGGCGATCGCCCTTTGGCCTGCCAAGGTGGCTCAACTTGCGCTCTAGCCGCTTCAACGGCTGGGCGGACGAAGCAGCCTTCTAGGTGATCGTTGACAATTCCTACGGCTTGCATAAAGGCATAAAGCGTCGTCGGCCCAACAAATGTCCAGCCCCGACGCTTTAGATCGCGGCTGAGAGCCACCGATTCTGGGGTTTGGCTGAGCTGACTGAGGCTGGCATAGTCTAGCGGGGCTGGGCGATTTGGAGGCTGAAATTGCCAAAAGTAGGCGGCTAGCGACTCATACTCGCTGAGTAGCTCACAGGCTCGCTGAGCATTGTTGATGGCTGATTCAATTTTGCGGCGATGGCGAATAATAGCCGCATTTTGTAACAGCCGCTCAACATCGGCTGAAGTGTAGCGAGCCACTTGGGCAAAATCAAACTGGGCAAAAGCCTGACGAAAATTTTCGCGCTTGCGTAAAATCGTCAGCCAGCTCAAACCCGCTTGAAAACCTTCTAGACAGATTTTTTCAAACAAACGGCGATCGCTGTAAACGGGCCGACCCCACTCTTGATCGTGATAAGCCTGGTAAGCTGCATCTCCCTGACACCAGTAGCAGCGAAGCTGACCGTCAGCACCCGCAACCAAACCGGGTCGATGTGCGTTCATAATTGCAAAGTTCTATTAATTTCATAGAGAATCTGACACATAGAGTAATTTTTTTTGACAGAAATCAGCAAAAAACAAAGATCGCCTTTAACATTCTTTTTAGATTGAAAACTGAGTGGACAACGACGGACTCGATTTTAGGCTGCCAACCTGAAGCGTTGTCCTGCCCAACACTCTAAATACGCTGACGGTGCCGTTCGGATTAACCCCCTGCGTTCTCAAAATTAACTTCAGTCTTAAGGCAACTCATTTTTAGAGACGGACTGCTGCGTTTGCTGATATCTGGCCTCTAAGTATGGTACGTATCGCTTCTTCGACTCACTTACCTGTTCTGGCAGATGTGGTCGATTATCGTCCCCTGACGGTGTCACCGCAGGATCGCTTGACAACCGTTTTGTCGCTGCTAGAGCCAACCGAATGGTTTTGTGCGCTGACCTGTCAAGTTGCGGCTGGTTCGCCGCTGGTTTCTTCCTTATCGGCTGATTCGCTTGAGTTTTCAACTGCTGCCTGTGTGATAGTGGTCGATCAAGCCGCTGTCGTCGGGATTTTGACCCAGCATGACCTTGTCCATTTGGGGGCTATTCAGGCAGATCTGGCAACGCTACAGGTAGAAGCGGTAATGACGCGATCGCCTGTGACCATCACGCTATCACCCCAGCAATCGCTGCTTCATGCCCTGTTGCTCCTCAAGCAACATCGCATTCACCATTTGCCCGTCTTAAACACACTCAACCAGCTTGTCGGCATAGTGACGGCTGAGAGCCTGTATCAGGCGTTGCAAGCCAAACATTTTTGGCAGTGGCAACGCGTCGCCGAGATCATGACAGCCAATGTCGTGCAGATGTTGCCAACAGCATCGCTGCTAGCCGTGGCGCAGCAAATGGATAGTCACCAGGTAAGCTGTGTGGTGGTGACCTCAAACCAAACGGCTACCGCCCAGGTGCCCTTAGGCTTAATCACCGAAGGCGATTTGGTTCAGTGCTTGCGCTTAGGCTGTGACTTTGCCAAAACCGATGCCCAAACGCTGATGAGCAGTCCTCCTTTTTGCACCGCACCCACCACCAGCCTTTGGGCCGCTCACCAGCAAATGCAGCGGCGGCGCATTCGCCAGCTTTTGGTCTGCGACACCCAAAGGCGGCTTTTGGGCATAGTCACCCAAACCGATGTTTTGCAATCACTAGAGCCAGATGAACTGCTAGAGACTATCCAAGCTTTGCAGCAGACAATAGACCAGCAAAACGCCACGCTGCAAGCCATGACGCTAGACTTACAGCGTCAGAATGCTCAGCAACAACAACTCAAAGCCCAACTACAGCAAGCCGAAGCTGCGCTGGCTCAAGGGCTGGCTGAACACCAGCAAACTGAACAGGCTTTGCGCCAAAGTGAAGAGCGCTGGCAACTGGTGCTAAAAGGCAATCAAGATGGCATTTGGGATCTGGATTTGGTGACGGGCGAAGTTTTTCGATCGCTGCGATTTTGGCAAATTCTGGGCTACAGCCAACCACCTGCCGAAACCGACAACCAGGCTTGGTTAGCCCGCATTCACCCCAACGATTTCGATCGCGTCTTGCAGATCAACCAAGACTATCTCCAGCAACGACAGCCTCACTATGCCGTGGAATATCGCCTGCGCTGTCAAGACGGCAGCTATTGCTGGGTACTGGGACGGGGACAAGCTATTTGGGATGCGGCAGGGCAACCTGTGCGCTTTGTGGGGTCGATTACCGATATGAGCGATCGCAAACAGAGTGAAGAACGCTACCGTCAGCTAGCTGAAAAGCTACAGCTCATTACCGCCAACGCGCCAGTTTATATCTACGAAATTGATCGCAACGGCTATCTCACCTTCGTTAACCATGTTTATGCCAACTTCACCTTAGATCAGGTGTTGGGCACTCGCTTAAAAGATTGGTTTCCGGCTGAGCAGCAGCCCATGATTGAGCAAACGCTGGCGCAAGTGTTTCAAACTCAGCAAATTCAAGCGATCGCCTACGAAATTCCTGACCCTCAAGGAGAAATCCACGCCTATGAAGCTCAAATCGCCCCGATTTTAATCGACAACGAAGTCAGCAGCGTTGTGCTGATTGCCAGCGATGTCACCCAGCGCAAGCAAACCGAAGCCCGCCTAAAAGAACAAGCCGCCCTGATTGACATTGCCACCGATGCGATTTTAGTTCGCAGTCTGGATGACAAAGTTATCTTTTGGAGTAAAGGCGCTGAGCGCATTTATGGCTGGTCGGCGGCGGCTGTACTTGGCAAAACCCTCAGCCAGTTGCTTGACCCCAAACCTGCCCCTGAGCTAGCGCAAGCCTGGAAAACTGTTTTGGCTCAGGGCGAGTGGCAAGGTGAATTGCAAAAGTCTAACCAGGCTGGCACAGAGCTAACGATTGAAAGTCGCTGGACGTTAGTAAGAAATGAAGCCGGAGAACCCGATTCTATTCTTTCGGTGGATACCGACATTACTGAAAAGCGGCAGTTGGAAGTGCAGTTTCTCAGAGCGCAGCGCTTAGAAAGTCTAGGGACGCTCGCGGGTGGCATTGCCCACGATCTCAACAATCTGATGACGCCCATTTTGGGAATTGCCCATCTGCTTTCAATTTTGCTCAAAGATAGCGACGAAAAAGTACAAGAGCTTTTAGAAATTCAGCTCTCTAGCGTTCGTCGGGGCACCGCTTTAGTCAAGCAGATTCTAGCCTTTGCCAGAGGCGTAGAAGGCAAGCGCACCGTGCTGCAACTGCGCCATGTTATCAACGAGGTTAAAGCGTTTACCACCAAAACTTTTCCCAAATCTATTTCGATTCAAACCGACCTGGCTAGAGATCTCTGGCCGATTCAAGGAGATGCAACTCACCTGCACCAGGTTTTGATGAATTTGTGTGTCAACGCTCGCGATGCCATGCCAGAAGGAGGCAGCCTACTGCTTTCTGCCGAAAATGACTGGTTTGAAGACGGGCAAGCCCAACGCCTGCTAGAGGCGCGTCCGGGGCCATACATTGTGGTAACGATCGCAGATACAGGCATGGGCATTGCCCCGGATGTGGTCGATCGCATTTTTGAACCCTTTTTCACCACCAAGCCACCGGGCAAAGGCACAGGCTTGGGGCTATCTACCGTCATTGGCATTGTCAAAAGCCACGGCGGCTTTGTCACCGTTTCTAGCCAGATGGGGCAGGGGACTCAATTTAAGGTGTATCTCCCGGCGATCGCCACTACACCGACCCCTAGCGAAGTAGAACCGCAACCCTTGCCACCGGGTCGCGGCGAACTCATCTTGGTCGTAGACGATGAAGCTTCCATCTGCAAAACTGCCAAAACCATGCTAGAAGCCTATCAGTACCGAGTCATGACCACCACGACAGGGACTGAAGCGATCGCCCTTTACCGTCAGCACCAAGCCGAAATTAGCGCCATTTTGATTGACCTGATGATGCCCGATCCAGATGGGTTTGCCGTCATCCGGGCGTTGCAGCAAATTCAGCCTCCGGTCAAGGTTATTGCCGTTAGCGGTCTAGCCACCAACCAAGCCAAGCTCAAGTTAGACGGCCCTGCCGTAGACGCCTTTTTGGCCAAACCCTACAACCTCGATGACCTGCTACACGCCCTCAACCGGGTGCTGCACAGTTCAACTTCGGCTTAATCGCTTTAACCCAGCGTATGGGCTTGGCTCTAGCCAACTTTCCCCTAAAGCTGCACCTGCACAATAGAGCAGTCGTCAGCAAAAGTGGCCGATCCCTGTACCGCACGCACAGACTCTACCAGCCGATCCAAATCGCAGTTCCCCTCGGCTTGCAACCGAGCCAGCAACTGGCTAAACCCTTCTAAATCCCACAAGGAGCCGTCTGGGGTTTGTAGTTCATAAATGCCGTCGCTAAACAGATACAGCGTGGTATCGGGTTCAATCACACAGGTAGCGCTGCTGTATTCGCTATTGGCTAAAACACCAATCGGAATTTTGCCGTACTGGCCTAGCTGCTGCACCGTTTCACCCGCCCTTCCAACCAGTAAAGCAGGCGGATGACCAGCGCTGGCATAGGTGAGCGATCGCGTTTTGTAGTGATAGACGCCATACCAGAGGGTAAAAAAGCGCGGATTTTGCTGATCCATTTGAAAAATGCGATTTAGCGCCGCCAGCACCGTCTCAGGCTGGTAAAGATTAGCTTTGGGTAAAGACTGCGATCGCAGTAAGTGCTGCATAGAAACCGAAGGCAACGCCGCCCCTAAGCCATGTCCAGAAACATCTAGCAGGTAAAGAACAAAATGCTCATCGTCCAGCCAGTAGTAATCGAAGCAGTCGCCCCCTAGTTGGCGAGACGGCAAAAAGCGCGAATGAACCGCGATCGGTTCGTTCAAAGCCGCAGGCAACAGCGATTTGACATATTCTGCGGCTTCTGACAGTTCACTTTCTAGCCGTTGTTTTTGCACCTGCACATCCCGGTTGAGGCGGCGCAGTTCTTGGTTAGATTCATAGAGTCTTAACCCGGCGCGGACGCGAGCCTGTAGCTCATTAGCGTCAATCGGTTTGGCCAAAAAATCGTCTGCGCCTGAGTCGAGTCCCAATACCCGGTCTTCGATTTCGGTACGAGCCGTCAGCAAAATAAAAAAAGCATCTGATAGCGCTGGCTGTGACTTCACCCATTGGCAAACCTCAATGCCGCTTAAGTTAGGCATCATCCAGTCACACACAATCAAAGCGGGCTGAACAGCTTGGGCTTTTTCAATACCTTCAGCCCCATCTTGAGCCACAAAAACCGTGTAGCCTTGCTGTTTAATCGCTTCTTGTAAAATCAGTCGATTAATTGGCTCGTCTTCGATAATGAGAACGCTATACATAGTTGCACCAGGTTTCCAGCAAACAGCAGGCGAATGTGCCCAAGGCGTTAGTGTGTCAAATTAACCACCACTGGGATCGCTGCTAGTTACTTATTCAGGCGATCGCTGCTTCATCCTGGGAAAAAAAGGCGGAATTTTTACGGGTTTAACAGCTTGCGGGGGATAAAGATAAAGCGATCGCCGCCAGTAAAATCACTTGTTTAGCGGTAAAAAGTACCCGCTGGGGTCATGCTGTTGTCTGTTTGTTCTCCTAATCTAGACCTATAGCTAAAGGCAGAAAGCAGAAGCCAAGCTTTTCTATTAGGGGCTTGCCGCTATTTGAGTCTATCAACGCTTATGACTACAGCGATACCCGCTAAAAGCCAGCTTGAGGGTGACTGTTTAATTCAGTTTATGCATTGCTTTTCTGCTGATCTAAGCTGCCTGAAAAACCAACAAAGCCAAAGCAAATTAGCAAGAAACCGCCTTTCGGCAAGATTAAACCAGCTAGCCATTCATCAGCCAATTTTAACCAAATTCACGTTCATTACTTTCAGGAATGGTCAGCATTTTCGGCTGTCATGACCGCTTCTAGAAAGCAGGTTATGAGGCTTGAGTTGCTTTAAAAAAGGCCTTAATTCATCTAGCCGGACGTTAAAAAGGCAGCAATCACCTAAGTTTTAGTTAATGGAGAATCTCATGCCAATTATCAACCTAGATGTGGCTCGCTTTGACGACTTAATTATTAACTGGTTTAGAGAATGCACACCTAAACTACTAGTCGTAACCGACAACTTAAACTACTCATCAACCAGCGATTTTGGCCTGACTGAATTTGTTAACACGCTGCGCGGCTCAACCATTCACGGCATGACGCCAATTGTCATTACCGCCAGCTTTAGCCCCACCGGAACCCTTGCTTACAACGCCACAACTCAACACATTACCAACTACAAATTCACTGACCCCACCCACGGCTTAAAAAAATCTCGCTACGACGTTGTCTTGATTCTCTCTATTAATGGTGAATCAGGCCCGCAGCTAACAGATGAAGTCGGGGCGCTAGAAACCGTCATCGACTTTATGCAAGCAGGGGGCGGCGTTTTTGCCACGGGTGATCACGCCGACCTGGGGGCGGGCATGTGTATGGATATTCCCAGAGTGCGGGCAATGCGCTACTGGCGACTGGCTGATACCCCCAGCGCTGGCGGCACCGATCGCCTCACCACTAACCTACCCGGTAGTGACGACGCCTACCAGTTTGAAGATCAATCCGATCAGTTTCCTCAACGGCTCTATGTCAACTATCGAACCGAAGCAGGCGGGATAGGCATGGCTCACCCCTTGTTGCAGGTGCCAGGTAGCAACCGCGCCATTGAAGTTTTTCCTGACCATCCCCATGAGGGTGAATGCCGCGTACCCACCAATCTCACCACCAAGCTGCCAGACGGTGTCACCGACGAGTGGCCACTGCGCAGTGGCAGCCCTAGCCGCGTTTCACCCGAAGCGATCGCCTTAACGATGTCTCACGGCAATGCTTTTCCAGGCAAGCAGGCTGTTGTGCCCCGCTCGTTTGTAGCCATTAGCGCCTATGATGGGCAACTGGCAAATGTGGGTCGAGTGGTGACCGATGCCACCTGGCACCACTTCGTCAACGTCAATATTGTTGGCGACTTGCCGGCCCTACCGCCCGGACGCCAGGGTCTCACCGGACGCAATTTAGACGATGTCAAACAGTATTATCGCAACATCGTTACCTGGCTGATGCCTAAAAACGTTCGCCGCTGCCGTCGCTTTCCCTGGCTAATTCGCGAACTGGTGCAGTTCCCCCTGTTTGAAGAACTCAAGCCCATGCCCTTTGAGCAAATTCCCAGTCAGCAACTACGAGAAATTGGACTGCTGGTGGAAGCTGCTCTGGTTAAGCGAGAGCCGCAGTTTAATTTTCAGGCGTTGCTCAACGACACTCTAGAAGAAGCCCTAGGCTCAGAAGCGATGCTGAAGCTAAGCGAGTTTGGGCAGACGTTTGGTAAGATTTCAGCGCGAGATGTGGGGCTATCAGCCCTGGGGGCACTGACCATGGCAACAGCCAACACGGTGAATGAACTGGCTGGCAAAGAGCAACTCGCTGGCGAAGAAATCTTTGGGGCTGCTGCGCAAAAAGCAGTTACGCTAGGCGTTCGCCGCTACCTGGAAGTTAGCCGGGAAGATTTGCGTAAGATGGATGCTTTGATTGCCAGCATTGCCCGCTAGCCTGCTAGGGCGATCGCGCGGCGAGGTTAGCGGCTGAGTGGGGCTTCGAGTTCGGCAATGCAGGCTTGAAGGGGAACCCACTGAGCCGCCACCTAGCCGCCGAAACCTTTTGTCCCCTTTGCTGTGGGCAGTTCCCGTCAAAGGCTTCAACCTAGATGAGGAAAGTACGGCTGGCTTTGGCTTCAACCGCTAGCTGAAGCAGAACGCTCTAGCGCCGTTCGCGGCCAGTGACCTAGGTTAGCAGCGGCTTCGTAGGTGCTTTGCAAAAAAGCCAGCAGCGTCGCTGTTGGGTCAGCCGCTTGCCGCACAGCTTCATAGGGCAAAACAAACTCCTGCAAATCAGCGCTGTAAAAAGCCGCCTCAGGCTGCACCGCATAGGCCGCAAACCCCGCTGGCACAGGATACGCATAGGCATAAAAAAGCGCCTCAGTGGTGCCCCCACCCGGCCAAAAGCCGCAGCTACTAACCTCATGGGAATAGGCTTCGCGCGTTACCCAATCAGCCATATTCGGAATTCCACCCGGATGTTCAGGCGCTGGCCGACCCGAAAAGCGAGTAACCGCTAAGTCAAAGCTGCCCCAAAAAAAATGTACCGGACTCGACTTGCCCAAAAAAGCCGATCGAAACTGGTTCAAAACGCGATCGCTCTGTACCAAAATGCGCCAAAACCGCTGAGCATACTCAGGATCATAAGCAGCGTGCTGCTGATCTTGCTCAAACGCAATAGGATCAGCAATCTCTTGCGGCCTCGTCCAGATCTGCACCTCCACACCCAACTGACGCAGCGCCGCCATTACCCCCTGGTAAAAATTAGCAACCGAATCAGCCCTTAAAGCGCGTTGGTGTACCCCCCCTTCGCTAGTGGCAATTTGCAACTGATGGTCAAGAAAATCAAAGCTAATTTGCAAACTCTGCGTCCCATAGGGCATAGCCCCCGTCGTTAGGCCGCGCGGCGTTACATACAAAGTCGAGTGCCACCAGTGGTTAAGCGACGGTACTAGCGCCAGACGAATTTTGCCCACAATCTGCGTCCACAGGTGCAACGTGGTGTAAGTCTCTTGCCACGCAGCTAGGGGTAAAGGGGGCCAGGGGCTATCTGCTGGCGCGTCTTGCACAAAAGCGGTCATGGGAAAACTCCTCAGGCGAAAAGAGTGGGGGCTAACATCACGATACGCTTGAACGTAGGGCTTTTACCCCCTATGCTCAATCATTAAGCTATCGTTTGCGATGGCTTTTGCTGCAGAATTCGAAAACCTTGGTGGTACCTGAAGGTGTTACCACCACCAACAGGCACCTCAGTCCCAGAACTGGAACAGCAGTCTGGCACCTTCGCTCATGGTAGCCCTGGTCGTCTTGATTTGAACCAACGTGTGGGATGGCTAGGGTTTTCGATTCTGTTTGCCTCAAAATCCTGACCCGGCCTCCCTGCATCAAGGGAGGTGCCATGAGGGTTGGGCTTGATCACCCAGAAGAATTGGTATAACACCACCAGCGTGAGAGCAGGTTTAGCCAGCAACGCTAGCTAAACCTGTCTCCCAAAATTGAAATTAACTGCCCCCCTGGCGGCAAGTTCCGCCAAGGGGTTTCGGTATGATGAGTTAGGGTTTTCCAAGAAAAAAGCATGAACCGCGATCGCTACGCCCAGTTCACCGCCGCATTGAGCAATCTCAAGCTGTTTCCGCTATTAACAGCCGAAGACGTGGAAAAATTTCGAGTGCCCTATGGTCAGCACACCCTGGCTAAACTGCGAAGTGCGATTTTGGCCTCAGGCGCGGCAGGCAAAGTCATCTTTACCGGACATCGGGGCTGCGGCAAATCAACCCTGTTAGCCCAACTCGCCCGACACATGCGGGACGACAACCTGTTTGTGGCTCGTTTTTCCATTGCTGACATGGTGGAAATGTCAGATGTTAACCACATCAATATTCTTTATTCCATTGCGCTCAAGCTGCTGAGTCAGGCTACCAAGCTCAAAGTACCGATTACTGAAAGCACCAAAGACACGCTAATTAACTGGTTTACACAAACCAAGTCTCGTACCTATGCCGATCAGGTAACGCAACAGCTATCTTTAGGAGTCAATGTTTTTGAATTTTTGACTGGCAAACTGCAAAAAGAAGGCTCTTTTAGAGAAGAAATCAAAGAAACCTACGAACGACGGGTTTCTGAATTATCTCAGCAAATTGACCTCATCGCCGCTGCTATTCAAGCCGCCACCAAAAAAGAAGTTTTGGTCATTATCGACGATTTAGACAAGCTTGATCTGGCAGTTGTCAAATCCATTTTTCAAGAAAATATCAAAGCGCTGTTTTCGCCCAAAATCCGCATAGTTTTTACCATACCCATCGCCGTTGTACGAGAACCACGATTAGTAGTCACCCTAGATTCTGAAAGCGATATGCTCTCAATGCTGGCGGTAACTAAGTTTTTTGAAAAAGCCAAGGCTCACCAAGCCGATACTGAACCAATTGCAGCCAATGTCGAAATGCTGCAAAAAATGCTGGAAAAGCGCATTCCAGATGACTTGATTGAACCTGAAATTAAGCGACAGATTGTGCTAAATAGCGGTGGCGTTTTGCGAGAGCTGGTGCGATTAGGGCAAGAGTGCTGTCGGGAATGTATGTTGGAGCTAGAGCTAAATCCTGATAATACAGACGTTAAAATTAACTCGGCTATTTTTAAGGAAGCAGTCAAGTCTCTGCGAAACCAGTTTGCCCGTCCCTTAGGCAGCAACCTTTACGATTTATTGGTAGAAACCTACAAACACTTCACGCCACCTGATGCCAAAAGCAACGAATTTTTAGAACTCTTACACGGGTTATATGTGCTGGAATATGAAAATGACGACCTTTGGTACGATCTGCATCCGTTAGTGACCGATTTGCTACGTCGTAAGCACCTGATTTGAGTGGGTGTTAAAAAGCCAATGGTTGTGATTGTAGGCATTCATCGATCCTCCCTAACCCTTCTTAAAAAGGAGAGAATCGGCTCGGAAATCTCCCTTGAAAAGGGAGATTTAGGGGGATCTAAACCGTTTTGCCACACAGCAGATAGCTGTTCAAACAGCTTCTTAGGCGATCGCTGGTTTTGCTATGACTTCACCTAAGCTTGATGCGCTCAATCAACGCGAGTTTCGCAAGCTAGTGCTGTCAATTAAGGCTAACCCGCAGCAGCTAGATTTGCTTTTAGCCATCTGCGACGATCGCAATTTGCAAGACACCCTGATTTCAGCCTACGAAACTGAACTTCACGCCCAAGGCATTACACCTTTTCGCACCCGCTTAAACTTGCAGCAGCCCAGCCTGCACGCAGCACTGGTCGCCTTAGTTGAGCAAGAACCCAGGCTACAAGCCAGGGAACCAGCGGTGGTAACGGTGTTGAATGCCGCAGAATTACTCGGTATACGCCTAACAGATGAAAAATCTGAACAAGAGCGCTTCTTCTTTTCGTTGCAGTGGACGCGAGAAGCACTCAGGCAGTTTAGCTTTCCGGTTGTGCTATGGCTACCAGACAGCCTTGCGACTCGTTTGGCTCAACAAGCTCCCGATTTTTGGAGTTGGCGAGGCGGGGTATTTGAGTTTGTAGCGAAGGAACAGGCGGCACTGCCGGACAGGCCACAGCCCTTGCCGGAGCGGCAAACAATAGCCGAAAGCCAGCTCTCAATGGCCGATTTGCAACAGCAGATCGTTGAACTTGAAGCAACAGCACCAGCCGCACCGCTGTTGGTAACGCTATACAACACTTTAGGAAAAGCTTATGAGCGTCAGTATGCCTATCAGCCAGCACTAGAACTTTATGAAAA
>NZ_JBQLZL010000056.1:75450-83045 GCF_052168255.1 Almyronema sp.
GGTTTAACCAGGGTCTAACGCTAACCCAACTAGATCAAAAAACTGAAGCCTTGCTTCGCTTTCAAGCAGCAAAGGCTTTATATGCAGAGTTGAGTTTGTCCCATGCTGCAAAACGCTGCGACCAACACATTCAAAAGCTCAGCCAGCCAGAAAACAGCTAAAACGTCTAGACCCCCAGATTTTGGCTGAGCTAGCGCTAAAAGCTACCCGCAAAAATCCAGGGATCTAGAGCATCAAGCTAGTGAAACTTACACACCCATACCCGCCAGAATATCTTTAGCGTGGCTGTCGGCCTTAACCGAATCAAACACCTGATCAATCATGCCTTCGCCATTAATTAGATAGGTGACTCGCTTCGCATAGCCGCCACCATCCACATCATAGGCTTTGGTAAGGGTGCCATCCGGGTCAGCCACCAGGGTAAACGGTAGCCCATACTTCTCCTTAAACGCCTTGTGAGAAACCTCGTCATCCATACTGACGCCGAGAACCACCATATCTTTACCCTGATAGTCTGCAAACGCATCTCGAAAGCCCTGCGCTTCTTTCGTACAGCCCGGTGTATCGTCTTTAGGGTAGAAATAGAGAACCACTGTCTTGCCCGTAAAATCAGACAGAGATACGGTATTGCCCGCATCATCTTTGGCAGTAAAGTCAGGTGCCTTTGTGCCAGCAGATAGCGTCATGAGTTAAATCTCCTTAAATTTTGCGAGCGTCAAATCGCAAGCTATATTGCCACTCTAAATGGTAGGGGAATCTTTCGGTGCTTGTCAGTTTTGGCTCACACACTCACCCATTCGTTTGATATCCGCTGCAAAGCCGCTATCCTACATAAGTTGCCAGCTAACCCCGTTATGCGTCGCCCAATTCTTAAAAATAAAAAAATTCGGTTTTTAATTTGCGGTGGCATCACAGCAGCGTTTAACCTGGTCGCCATTGCTGCTCTGGTTGCCCTCTTTAGCGCTACGACTCCTTTGCTGCGTAACCTGGCCAACATTACCGCCATTGAAATTTCGCTTTTGTTTAGCTTCTGGGTCTATCGGCTGGGCGTTTGGCCTCAAGCTAGCTGGCAGCTTAAGCCAGTGCTGCTTTACCAACTGCCTGTCTATCACTTATCCGCTGCTTTTGTCATTTTGGCTCGCAGCTTTTTAATCTTTCCGCTGCTAGACTGGCTGGGCGTTCACTACTTGCTCAATACGCTTATCGGTATTGCCCTGGGGGCTGGGTTAACCTATTTTCTGGGCGATCAGGTCATTTTTAGCGATCGCCCCAAACGCTTGACCCCCAAGCAAAACAGCAAACTATGAACCCGCCCTTACAGCTAGAAACGCCTCGGCTGCTGATTCGAGACTGGCAGCCCGAAACCAACGCCGCCTCTGCCCTACAAATCTACGGCGACCCTACCGTTACCCAGTGTCTAGGCGATCGCAAACGACTACCCTATTTAACAATCCTCTTTAGCTTTACCAATGTCTCAGTCTCTTCCTCCGTCCCTTTGGCAGCTTAAACCCTGGTGGTGTCAACCCTGGTCAATTGTGTTAACCGGGCTAGCTGCACCTGCGGCGGTATGGGGCTTTAGCCATCGGCTCTGGCTAGCGGCTCCGGTGGGGGTGGGGGTGCTGCTGTGGTGGTTGGTGTTTCTTTATTGGGTACCCAAGCAGTACAAAGCGTATGTGCAGGGGGCACAGGCACCAGATGAAACGGCAACCTAAATTAATAGACTGTATCGGCCAAACGCTGATTGTTGCTTACCGGGAACCAACCGAGCAGTTAGAAACAACGCTGACGCAGGCAGGCTGTCGCTGTCAGGTAAGACGGCAGGTACATCAGCCCGGTTATGAAACTTATTCCAGAAGCTTTTTGTGCTTGCTCAATCATCAACAAGCTTGGCAGCAGGCCGCCGCCGCTACTCAGCCAACGCTGATTGTCGAGGCCGATTTTGTTCCTGTCGTTAACTTTGGTGAACTGCCCCCCCCTTTTGACCCCGCTGCCAAAGATTTAGGCATTGCCTGGTTGTATACCTGCGCTGCCCAGGTCTATCGCCTAAGCGAGACGGGGTACGCCCTGGGCTACTCTACCTCAATGGTGGCTTATGTCATTAGCCCTCAGAGTGCCCAGCTTTTGTTGCAGTTGGCAGCTACCGTTGCTCACGATCCGGGGCCAACCGTTTATACCCCCTGGGATTCTGGCATTGAGTATTATCTACGCGATCGCGGTTTGCAAAATTACGTCCCCTTTCGCAATTACGGCGAACATGGCGGCAAACCCAATCCCGAACATCAACAAAACAAGCTCAGCAAAGCTCACCGCGCCGACGTGCTCTACGGGTCTTTAGCTTTCCCGCCGATTTATATCGATCAAGAGCCAAATGGCCGCATCAAAGCCCGACTCAAAGGCATTGCCCGTCTGCTGCTAGGTAAGTATTTGCGCTGGCCTGTTTTGTTTAGCAGCGATCGCCCGTTGCCGCTACTGCAATTTGCTTTGACCCGTCACTTGAGCAGGCACCTTTAAGGTAGCCAAAATCCGGGCAAAACCGTGTCAGCCCATTGTCTGACAGTGCGATTAAGCTGCCGTGCCACTGCAATGTGAGGTTCGTCTGGCTCAACGGGCACAATTTTGGCAAACGTGCCTTTTTGCAGTTGGGCGATCGCCAAATTTGCCGCTTCTAACCCCGTCACGTAGGCTTTTTCTTGCGACCAAGAACCGTGGCGGTTCACCACCCAATCGCCGCTCATAAACACGTTGCTAAGGCTGGTTTGCGCTGGCAGCAGATAGCGATAGCTGCCCGGTGCAAAGTGGCTCACCGCTTGCGGCAGGCGAATAATGCTGTGGTCAATAATTCGAGCCTGCCCAAAGGCAGGGAGGCAGCTAGCTAGGTCTTGCTGTACCAGCGGCAAAATTTCGGCATCGGCTAGCGGCAAAAGCTGATTGGCGTGGTAAAAATCTACCTCGACAACCGAATCTGGCTCATTTTTGTACTCGTCGTGCAAAGCGTTGAGATCAAAGAAAGTCCAGCCAGTGGTGGGCTGAAAGCCAAAGCAGGCATTAGAAGGCTTGGGAATATTCACCTTGCGATCAAACCAGAGGCGGGTCGCCAGCACGTCGATCGCCCCTAAATTGCTGAGGTTGCGAAATTCAGGCCGCGATCGCAACGCCGCACTTCCAGCCACAATCTTTTTCAAGCCGCTAATGCCCACCGCAAAAATAACGGCATCGGCTTCAAACACCCGATCGCCACAGACCACCGCTGCTACGCGATCGCCAGCGGCTGACAGCACCACATCACTCACCCGCTGATTGGCGAGTACCTGCCCCCCTAGCCGCTCAATGGCCTGCACCCAGGGTCGAAAGATCCATTCTCCCACCGTCCCCCGACACCACACCACGTCAAAGTCGGGCTGATGCGCCAGGATGAAGTAGTAAAGCATGCCCAAAGCCGCTGCCGCCGAACACTGCTCTCCCGGCGCAAACAAACCCACTAGCAGCATTGGCTCAAAAGACTCTCGGTAGAGCCGAGCCGACACGCCAAATTGCTTAAACAGTTCGCGGGCAGTAACGCCGTCATAGCGTCGCCATGCCTGATCAGAATTGTCAAAATCAATCACCGCATACAGCAGCGGTAAAGCCGAAAGGCGATCGCTCAGCGGTAGCCGCTTAAACTGGGTATACACAAACGTCCCCAAGGGGCTAGGCAGCGGCGGCATGTCTTGAAAAATGGGCGACTCAACTTCTAGCCCCGCTGGTGAATACTGAGCCGACTTGGTAAACGGGGTAAACGGCTGAATATCTAGCTCTGCCATCAGCGCAAAAATGTTGCGATAGGGATACCAAAAGCCATGAATCCCCGCTTCTACCGATCGCCCCTGCTCGGTTTGCCAGCCTGCCACCAGCCCCCCCGGACGAGGCCCCGCTTCTAGCAGCGTCACCTCGTAGCCTTCTTTGGCGAGATGATAAGCTGCACCCAACCCAGCCCAACCTGCCCCTACCACGACCACCCGCTGGCGATCGCCTGTCTGCTCAAGCGTCATGATGCTCTCCTTGCTGCCTAATGTCAGCATGACACGACTCTAGAAACCTGACAGCGACGGTGTTCAATTTGGCTCAAGCCGATTTTCGACTGGCAATGCCATCCGCTAGATCTAATGGCAAGATTGAGGCATACCGTTTTCTGCCTGATCTGCCGCCATGACCCGACAGGCGCTTATTCTCAACCTCGCAGACTATAGCGATCGCCAGTTGCCCGCCTTAGACCCGGCACCGGGTTGGGCACTTAGCCAACAGCTTGAAGCCGCCGGCCATTTTTCTCCCCTGACCCGACTCCCCCTCTCAGGAGAAGCGCTTTCCAGCAAAGCCATCGGCCAAGCACTGCGGCACTTTTTGCTGGCTCCGGCTAGCCCCACAGCCGGACTGATTTATCTCAACAGCTACAGCCTCATGCTGGAAGATAGCCTAGGCGAACTCCAAGGCGTCCTCTTGCCTGCCGATGCCGCCATCGTGGGAGACGGCTCTAGTATTGTTGAGCAGCGCAACGGCCTCTTACTCGAAAGTCTTAACGGGCTAATGCGCAAGTCTACCCTCAGCCAGCTCACCGTTTTGTGGGATAGCTATCATCACGGCTTGGGGCTGACGCCCGCTGTCTTGGAGGCAACGTTAACGGTTTTTACCGAAAAGCCCAACTATTGCTTAATCACTACAGCGATCGCCCCGGCTTCAGACCAGTCGGCTCAGACCACCTTGACCCAAACCCTGCTCGATCTGCTGGTACCTGCCCAAGCCGATGCGGCTGGTCAGATTAGCAGCGATCGCCTGTTTGCTGCCCTCAAACGTCAGCCTCAAACCCTTGCGGGCTTACCCGTTCAGCTCGGCCATAGTGATTGGGCTATTGTCAGCTATGGGGCAAATTTACCAGCCGCTCCCCCGCCCCCCGTTAGCCCCATCTTTCACATTAGCCACAGCAACCTCACCAACTTAGCCACCAGCGGCGATATCCACTACACGGAAGCCGCCAACCAAATTCGCCAGATCAACGCCAACAGCAGCCCCCTTAACCTGCATAGGGGTACTGTCCCTCCCGTTGAAGCTAATCCCCTGCCACCCCCTGCCCCTGTAGCAACGCCCCGCGATCGCCAGCCGCCTCCGGCTTTAAAGCCAGTTGAAGTCTTTTTTTCTTACTCCCACCGGGATGAAGACCTGCGCGACGAAATGGCTAAACACCTAAGCATTTTGCAGCGGCAGGGCATTATTGCAGCCTGGTACGACCGCGATATTGAAGTCGGGGCTGAATGGGCCGCTGATATTGACGCTCACCTGAACTCAGCCCAGGTCATTTTGCTGCTAATCAGTCCAGACTTTATCGCTTCTGACTACTGCTTTGATTTAGAAATGAAGCGGGCAATGGATCGGCACGCCGCCGGAGAAGCCTACGTCGTCCCTGTGATTTTGCGGCCAGTAGATTGGTCAGGAGCAGCCTTTAGCAAACTGCAAGCCCTGCCCAAAAATGCCAAACCCGTCACAACCTGGGCTAACCGCGATCAAGCATTTGAAAATGTCGCCAGGGGTATTCGCCAACTGGTAGAGCGGCTCTCGCGTTTGTCTGATGCGGGTTTAAGCGAGTGAGCCTGAGACAAATCGCCGCGCCTTTTTCCAGACTGCACGTCAAGAAACATTACGGCATTTTTTACGATATTTCTTGAGTTGGCAATTGTAGCGCCATAGCCTATTAACTTTGAGCATGGCCTGATATTTTTGTGGTCGAGTGGCTCTCTAGCTTGAGCCTGTAGATCGTCAGGGCTGGTGTGTTGTTACTGATTGTGAGGAAATGCAAATGTCTTGGTTAATTAGCAGTTTGATTTTTTTGGTCGTTACCGCCATTAGCTTACTGATTATTGCCCAACTGCCCTTAGGCATTGAAGTTGATAATTTTGGTAAAGCCTTTATTGCCGCTCTAATTTTTGGCGTTTTAACTGCGATCGCTACGCCCATTTTGTTTCTTTTGCAACTGCCCATTATTAATATTCTGTTTTTCCCAATTTTGATTTTGGTTTATGCGCTGCTGTTTGGCATTACCGCCAAGCTAGTAGTAGGGTTTCGACTGCGCAGCATTTGGAGTGCCATCATCGGCGCGATCGCCTTGGGCATTGTTAACCGTATTTTGTTTTTTATTCTGGGAAATATTTTTCCGGCGGTGGGTTGAGTTTTGAGGGAAATAGGGGGGAGGGGGAGATGGGGGGATGAGATAGGGAGGATGGGGGAGATAGGGAGATGGAGGAGATGGGGAAGATGGGGAGATAAGGGGGAAGAGGGAGACGCAGGGATGCGAAGATAGGGAAACGCGGGGATGCGAAGATATATAGACAAGACACGCCACAATCTCCCTAACCCCCCTCACCCCTCTCCGTTTCCCCTATCCATCCTCTCCATTCCTCAAAACTCAACCCAACCCCTCCCTATCTCCCCACCCCCTCACCCCCTCCATCCCTCACCCCTCCCTATCTATGACTGTTTCGCTTTCTCAACGACCTGGTCAGCCGCAATCGGCTATGGCGATCGCTCCTTTGAGTGTGGCTCCTATGATGGATCGCACTGATCGCCATTTTCGCTACTTTATGCGGCAAATCACCCGCCAAACTTTGCTCTATACCGAAATGGTGACGAGTAAGGCGATTATTCACGGCGATCGCGAACGGCTTTTGGGCTTTTCTTTGGCAGAAAAACCGCTGGCTTTGCAACTGGGGGGAGATTCGCCGTCGGAGCTGGCTAGCTGTGCCCGCATTGCCGCAGATATGGGCTACGACGAGGTCAATCTAAATGTAGGCTGCCCTAGCGATCGCGTCACTACTGGCAACTTTGGCGCTTGCTTAATGGCTCAGCCGGAACGCGTGGCTGACTGTGTAGCTGCTATGCGGGCAGTCGTATCCATTCCGGTGACGGTAAAACACCGCATTGGCATTGATCAGCGCGATCGCTATGAAGATATGGCTCATTTTGTAGCCGTGGTGGCACAAACGGGCTGCGATCGCTTTACCGTTCATGCCCGCAAAGCCTGGTTGCAAGGACTCAGCCCCAAAGAAAACCGCACTGTGCCGCCCCTGCGCTACGACGACGTGCATCGCTTAAAGCGAGAGTTTCCTCAGTTAAAAATTGAAATTAACGGCGGCTTTTCGTCGCTGGCAGCGGTGCAGACGCAGTTGTCAGCCGTAGATGCTGTGATGATTGGCCGCGCGGCCTATGATGATCCTTATTTGTTTGCAGCCGCCGATCAGGTGATTTTTGCTCAGCCAACCCCGGTGCCCAGTCGCCACCAGGTAGCAGAAGCCATGCTGCCCTATATCGACACCTGGATAGCCAAGGGATACAAGCTCAACAAAATTACCCGCCACATGCTGCAGCTCTTCTTAGGTCAGCCGGGGAGCCGTCTCTGGCGGCGGTATCTCACTGAGCAGTCCTGTCGCTGGGAGGCGGGGTCTGAGGTCGTTCGCGCCGCGATCGCGCAGATGCCAAAGTAGCCTATTGGGCGCGGAGGTGCTTGATAGGCTCAACGCCGTTTATGCGCTGTGGCAAACCGCTCAGGCGATCGCCAGGAATTGTTCATACTT
>NZ_JBQLZL010000056.1:83145-99231 GCF_052168255.1 Almyronema sp.
CCGTTTATGCGCTGTGGCAAACCGCTCAGGCGATCGCCAGGAATTGTTCATACTTTCTGCCCTCTGCCTTTCGCCTTTTGGGGTCAGACCTTGATTTTTTATAGGCCAAAACAACAGAAGGTTATAGCGATCGCCACCAGGGTTAAGCCGCTTCAACGGCTGCAAGCCGCTGACCAAAACGCTTTGCTTCTGCCCTCTGCCTTTCGCCTTCTGCCTTTCGCTAACAGCTCTAACAACGCTACCTGCTCTAAAAATTGTTCGCTGCATGCCTGCAATCTACGCCAAAATCGATTAGGCTACAGCTTGTGTCGCTTCGGCTGGAGAAATCAGGTGGCCACGGTTCTGGTTAAAAATATTCATACGCTGGTAACGATGGACGCGCAGCGGCGAGAAATTCGCAATGCAGCGCTACTGATTCGCGATCGCGCAATCGAGCAGGTTGGCCCTACAGATACGCTACCTGATACGGCTGACGAGGTGTTAGATCTGCAAGGTCGCCATGTTGTGTTGCCAGGGCTGGTCAATACCCACCATCACTTTATTCAGTCGTTGACGCGGGCGGTACCGGGGGCACAAGATGCCGACCTGTTTAACTGGCTCACAGCGCTTTATCCTTTCTGGTCACGGCTAACGGCAAAAGGGGTTTATATTGGCGCTCAGGTAGCCGCTGCCGAGCTAATGCTTTCTGGCTGTACCACCGCTAGCGACCACCTCTATCTGTTTCCCAACGACTGCACCTTAGATGATGAAATTCAGGCTATGCAAGAAATTGGCCTGCGATTTCATGCCAGCCGGGGCAGCATGAGCCTGGGGCAAAGCAAAGGGGGTCTCCCCCCCGATCACCTCATTGAAGATGAAGCCAGCATTCTGGCCGACTGCCAGCGGGTAATTGAGCAATATCACGACAATAGCCGTCATGCCATGCTGCGGATTACCGTGGCTCCCTGTTCGCCTTTTACAGTTTCGCCAGATTTGATGCGCGAGTCGGCTAAGCTGGCTCGTAGCTATGCAGGGGTGCGGCTGCACACCCACTTAGCCGAAAACAGCTCTGATGTGGAATATAGCCTGTCGCAGTTTCAGCTAATACCGGGCGACTACGCGGAGTCGGTTGGCTGGCTAGGGGAAGATGTTTGGCATGCGCATTGTGTCAAACTCAGCGATCGCTCAATTGAGAAATTTGGCCGCAGCGGTACAGGCGTGGCTCATTGCCCTTGTAGCAACATGCGTTTGGCTAGCGGCATTGCCCCCATTCGTAAAATGCTGGATCAGGGTGTACCCGTAGGCTTAGGGGTTGATGGCTCAGCCTCTAATGACTCTGGCAATCTCATGCATGAAGCCCGTATGGCTTTTCTGGCGGCGCGAGTCCGTGAAGAAAACGCAGCGGCGATGACGGCTCGCCAAGCGCTAGAAATTGCCACTCTGGGCGGCGCAAGGGTTTTAGGGCGAGATGATATTGGTTACCTGGCTCCTGGTATGTCAGCCGACTTTATTGCCATCAATACCGATCGCCTCGGCTTTGCAGGCGCACAGCATGACGTGGTAGCAGCCCTGATTTTGTGCCAAACCAATGGGGTAGACTACAGCTTTATTAACGGGCGCAAAGTGGTTGATCAAGGCCAGCTCACAACCCTAGATTTGCCCCTGCTCGTTGAGCGGCAAAACCAACTGGCCAGAGCGATGATGGACGGTTAAATTTAGCTTTCTAGCAAAGCTTTCTCAGGACGGTACGCGCCTTACCCAGCGACTACTCTCTTGGATCTGCTTCAGGGGGCTGATCGAGCAGCCCCACTTTGTCGTCACCCGTCGCGACCGTAATCAGCGCCAGCGAACGAACAGCCGGCCCGCGGGTTACCCGGCCTAGCGAATCGTAGCGAGAACCGTGGCAGGGGCAGACAAAAGCTTCTCCGTTCCAATCCACAATGCAGCCCAGGTGAGTGCAAACAGCGCTAAGGCCATAAGGGGCGATCGCGGGGCCGTCTGTAATCACAATAAAGGCAGGCTTTTCTAAACCTTCAACCCGAACGCGATCGCCGACAGCCTGTTGCGTCAGCAAAGCACTCACCGAGTAAACAGTGCCTTCAGCGTCAGTCGCCGGGGTACCCGGTACATAATCAGCACAGCGAGAATTATAGGGATATTTCAGGCAGAGCTGCTCTAGATCTAGCGCCTGCCCCTGACGAGAAAAATCGAACAGCCAACCCAGGGCGATCGCCCCCAAACTACTGCCGACAGCGTAGCGTAAGAATCGACGGCGACTACTATTCATTGCAGGGTGCCAGGGTGAGGGGAAACTTTTATGGCTAAAGGCAGAAGGCAAAAAGCAGAGGGCAGAAGCAAAGCTTTTCTGTCAGCAACTTTTAGCCCGTTAAATGTCTTAACCGCAGGGGTTACAGCTATAAAATAGCTCAGTCTGACGACCAACGGGTGTTAAGTTATGCGCTAACGCTGAGCGGCTTTTAAGGTTTTCTGGCTAGCAAACCTAGTTAATGGGGCTTGCCCCGGTCGGATTTGACTAAACCTTAAAGAACTTTGCGACCGACGCTGTGTTAGAAACGAATGAGATTAAATAGGCTGAGCTAAAGACAAAACCTTAACTATGGCAATCAATCAACTCGATTTTGAATCTTCTCTAGAAAACGATCTCGACGAGAGCGCGATCGCACCGAACTATGTAGACATCATTGAAACGGTAATCTCCAGCCTGGAGCAAGACCAAAGTGCAATGGTGAGCCACACGGATGAAGGTCATCTGTGGAAATTTACCTACGGTAGCGTCGAGGTCTATGTTCAGCTTTCAGGAACGACCGACGACGACACCCTCACTGTTTGGGCGACCGTGCTGAAGCTGCCTGTGCCAGAAGAAGCCAAACTAATGCGCCGCTTGCTAGAAATGAACTGTGGGGGCACTTTTGAAGCTTGCTTTGGCATTTTGGGTAACGACGTGGTAGTTTTAGCCAGCCGCATTTTAGAAGATATCTCAGCGGCGGAGATTTCCCGGTTGATGACGATTGTGGCAACCATTGCCGACGACAATGACGACCCCCTCAAAGGGGAGTTTGGCTCAGCCAGCTAAGCGCCGTCCGCCTTCTTTGAACTGGCAACAGGCTGCCTACCCCCTCCTGGCAACCCTGCTGTTGACCTCAGCAGGATTGTCTATCCCATAGTGCTTTGTAAAATCAGGCATCAACCCGCTATAACCAGGCGATCGCGCCTGATGCGCTTGCCACCAATACCAGCCAACAATAAGCTGCACCACCAGCAAACCGACATTGGCGATCGCCAGTATTTTTGCCCAAGGAGCCGTCGAGCGATTAGGCAAGCGGGTCATCTGAGGCGATCGCAGTCGCTGCAAAATCATTTCAGTATTAGGGGGACGCTGTCCTGGAAACGGAGCCATGAGCTGATCAATCAATTCGGCAAACCAGGCTTCAACCTGAGGCGCTTGCTGCCGCCAGTGGAGTGTGCCATTAGCCGTATTTTCGCTCAGCGCCAGCGGCGACTGCCCCGTCAGCAAAAATACCAGCGATCGCCCCAACGCATAAAAATCAGACTGGGGTACCGCTTTACCGTTAATTTGCTCTAGCGGCGTATACCCCGGTGAAACAATGCTGGTAATATCTTGCTGGCCGCCGACCTTAGCTAAGTAGGTGGCGCTAATTTGGCGCACCGTACCAAAATCAATCAGCACCAGTTGGCCGTTTGGTCGCCGCATCAGGTTAGAAGGTTTAATGTCGCGGTGAAACAGCCCGCTTTGATGCAAAACGCTGAGAATTTCTAAAAGCTGGTGTAGCCAATTGAGGGCTAAAGCTTGGCTAATCGCCCCATATTTATTTACCCACTGCTCCAGCGTTTCTCCTTCAATTTGCTCCATCACCAGGCCATACAGCGTCAACCCTGAAGCGAGAGACAGCGTAAAGCTATCTTCTGTCGCCGCTTTTGGAATGCCCGCGTGGCAAAGCCGCTGTAGCGCCTCCACTTCTCGCTGAAACAGGGGTTGCAAGCGTGGATTTTTCAGCAGCTTTAAAACTTTGGGCGTGTTGCCATCCGCGATCGCAAACACCTCGGTCGCGTGCCAGGTATCCGGTTCACGGAGCGGATAGAGTAGCCGATATCGCCCCTGAATCAAAAGCGGCGTGTGGCAGGTCTGACAGTGACTCGCCGCTTTAGGATTCTGCCGCTGAGAGCATTGAGGGTTGATGCAGTAGCTCATTTGGGCACCTCCCTTATTGAGCAGCACCACTGAGCACGAACCCTGACCAGTCGCGCGGATCGGGAAAGCGTTCTAGCATCGCCAGCATAGCCTGACGCAGAGATTGAGCTGGATCACCCGTTTGCTGGAGCTGATGATAAAACTCGGTCATTAGCAGCGCCGTAGGCGCATCCGGAACGGCCCATAATGAAACCAAAACGCTCGGCACCCCAGCGGAAATAAACGATCGCGAAAGCCCCACAACGCCGTCTCCAGTGATGGTGCCCCGGCCTGTGTCGCAGGCGCTGAGCACCACCAGATCAGCGCTGAGATTGAGGTCTAAAATTTCGCGGGCTGTCAGCAATCCGTCACTCTCAGCCGTAGGCGCTAGCGCCAAAGCACCTGGCACATCCCGAATGCCCGAATCGCTGGGCAGTCCATACTCCAAAAGGCCATGCGTTGCCAGATGAATAATTCGAGCCGTTGGCATCTGAGCCGTGACAGCGGCTTCGGTGGCTTGGCTACCCGTAATCGCAGTGGTGTGATATAGCTCGGCGATCGCCTCGGCTTCTTGCTCAGCACCCGGTAACGGCGGTAAGGGCTGCGCCCTTTCTCCGGGGACTAAAGAGAGGCTAGGCATTGCCGGGTTGCCCACAATCAAAACATCGGTGGTCAGACTGCGCGATCGGCCACTGGCTGGCGGCGTCAGCGCCAATACTTGAATAGACGGTGCCGTCAGCAGAGTGTGTTGCTGAATCAGATAATCGCCCGCAGCATTTTGCAACGCCGCAAATGGCACTAAAAATAGCTCTCCCTGCGGCATAAAAATAACGCGATCGCCAGGGTCAGTCGGCAACCAGTCGGCAATTGGCGCAATCAAAATTTCATATAGCTGTTTTAGCGGCGCGGGGTGATCAGGTGCCGAATTAGCGGCATAGCTCACGCCAATACTGCGCACCCCGCGTACCCCAACCCGCGTATCTGCCACCAGGGGAGCTAGTCCCGCAGATGGCAGCTCAACCTGCCGAAAGCCAATGTCGCCACTGGGCTGTACGACCCAAATATAAAGATAGGGACGTTCTTGCTGCGTCACCAAGGAATATTCAACCAGAGTGGCTTGTTGTCGCTGGGCAACTTGGCGAATCTCCGCCAGCGAAGGGACACTAACCAGCGAACTCGCCTCCGCCTGCCGCCCCACCAGCAGCTCAACAAAAGCTCTTGCCCGCCCCCGCTCCGCAATCGTCAGCGCCGCTTCCGGCTGATTTTGAGCAATCAGAGCCGTTTGCCACTGGCGGTAGGTGCTGGCCTGGGTGTCAAATAGAGACACCTTTTCGGCATCGGCTAAACCGGGGCGTAGCGTTTCCCAAATGGCGACGGCGGCGCTGAACTGTTGAGCCGCGACCTCAGGCTGACCCAACGCTAGCTGCGATCGCCCCAGGTTAGTGAGCGAAATGCCTTCCCCTACCCGGTCGCCAATTTCAGTTTGAATGGCCAGCGCTTGTTCGAGATAGGGAATGCCCTGCTGCGGCTGTCCCAGAGCCTCATAAAGTAAGCCAATGTTGTTCAAGGCGCTGGCAACAGCAGCGCGATCGCCAACTGCCTGGTTGAGTGCCAAAGCTTGCTGGTAGTAGTCAAGCGCTCGGTCATACTGCTGTAGGTCATCGTAGACCAGGCCAATATTGCTCAGCGTCGCCGCCGCCCCCGCGCGATCGCCAATTTCGGTTTGAATGGCCAGCGCCTGCTGCAAAGCAGCCTGCGCCTGATCGTACTGAGCCTGCTGAATTTGCGCCGCGCCAATATTGTTTAAGGTAATCGCCGCTTCCGCCCGACTACCAATTTCGGTTAAATCGGCTAGCGCTTGCTGGTAGAGGGCGATCGCCCGCTGGGGCTGTCCCAGGTTGTCGTAAAGCTGACCCAAATTGTTGCGGCTGACGGCGGCTCCCAGGCGATCGCCAATTGTTTGGCGCAAAGCCAGTGCTTGCTGATAGCGATCGAGGGCCTGGGGATAGTTGCCTTGCGACAAATAAACAGAGCCAATATTGTTGAGCGTATTGGCAATACCTGCTTGTTCATCCAGCGCGGTGTAGCGATCGAGGGCTTGCTGGTAATAGCTTAAGGCCGTTTCATACTGGCTTTGATTGTCATACAGACTGCCCAGATTATTCAGGGCGCTAGCTGCCATACTGAGGTCGCCCAACTGCTCAATCAGAGCCAGTCCCTGCTGAGTGTAGTCGAGCGCAGTAGCAAAATCGCCTCTGGCTCCATACAGGCTGCCCAGGTTGTTGAGCGTGGTGGCTTCGCCGCTGCGATCGCCCAGTTGCCGCCGAATCACCAGCGCCTGCTCGTAGTAGGCTAATGCTTTGTCATACTGGCTGAGGTCGCCATAGACCAGCCCTAAATTGCTCAGGGTAGTGCCTTCTAGCAATTTTGCCCCCAGCGTTTGGGCAATTTCAAGCGCCTGCTCAAACATCGCTAGCGCTTGGCCGTATTGCCCCTGAGCGGTGTAGGTGCTGCCCAAATTATTGAGGACGGTGCCTTCGCCGACGCGATCGCCGAGCTGTTGCCGCAAGGCCAGCGACTGCTGATAGTAGCTTTCAGCCACAGCAAACTGGGCGCGGCTTTCGGCTACATTGCCCAGGTTGTTGAGCAGCGTTGCCTCAGCCGGAACGTTGCCTAAAGACTGGGCGATCGCCAGCGCCTGCTGAAACTGATCAATGGCAGCATCATACTGATTTTGCGCCGCTAAAACCTGCGCCAGATTATTCAGCGCCACCTGTTCACCAGCGCGATCTCCCAGCGATTGGGCAATGGCGAGCGACTGCTGATAGTATTGGCGGGCGGCTTCGTAGCGGCCTTGCAAGCTTTCTAAATTGCCCAGGTTGCTGAGCGTGGTAGCTTCAGAATCGCGATCGCCAATTTGAACGGCCAGGGTACGGGCTTGCTCAAAGGCGGCTGTTGCCTCAGCATACTGCCCCAGGTTGAGGTAAACGCTCCCCAGGTTATTCCAGGCAATGCCCTGCTCTAGCGGCCCACCCACCTGCTGCAAACGCGCTAGCGCCTGCTGATAATAGTCTAGGGCTTGCCTGTATTGCCCCTGAGCGTTATAAATGCCGCCAAGATTGCTGAGCAAAATGCCTTCACCTTGGCGATCGCCTGTTTGCTGAATCCGCGCTAGCGCCTGCTGATAATAGTCCAGCGCTTGCGGGTAGTCGCCTTGGTTAGAGTAGGCTTCCCCCAGGTTGTTGAGCAGCGTTCCTTCTAAATTGAGGCGAAAGTTAGAGGGTTCGTCAGCCGCCGAAGCCAGCAAAGCCATGACCTGCTGATACTGAGCGATCGCCTGGTTGTATAAGCCTTGCTGGGCGTAGAGTTGGCCGATGTTGCCTAGAGCGACCAGTTGAGTGTCTAGGTCTTGCTGCGCCTGACCAATCGCCACCACCTGTTGATAAAAGTCTAGGGCGCGGGCATATTGCCCCTGATCGTCATAGGCCGTCCCTAAATTGTTGAGAATAATTGCTTCTGAAAGGCGATCGCCTAGCGCCTGACTCATAGCTAGCGCCTGTTCCAGAGCGCGAATGCCGCTTTCATACTGGCCTAAAACATTGTAAGTGCTGCCTAAAGCCGTCAGCGCCCTCACCTGACCCGCGCGATCGCCTGTTTGTTGCCACTGGGCTAGCGCTTGCTCAAAGGCGGCGATCGCCGCCGTAAACTCGCCTTGCTCGTAGAAGGCATATCCCTGGCGAAACAAATCGGTTGTAGAAGTCGTTTCAACCGCCTGAGAGACAGCCCGCGATCCGGCAATGCGAAACGAATTAAAAAAAGCTTCTGCCTCAGCGGGTAGCGTCGGCGTGGCCGTTGCGCCCACCCCCACAATATAAAGCCGCTGGTTGGCCCAAATAAGCTGAAATCGGGCTAAACCACCCGTCTCTTCTTGGATCGTTAGATCTCGCGTAGGATACCCCTGCACCTGGGTAGCCTGCTCTTGCAGCAATTGCCCGCTACTCAAAAAGCGATCGCGCACCGCATCAAATACCTGCTGCACCTGGGCGGCCTCTGCCTGAGAATGAGCTAGGGGCAAATCCTGGTAGCCGACGAGATAGCTCACAGCCCCAGCTTCTAGCTCTACGGTAAAGAGTTGCACCCCGTCTTGTTGGCTCAAAGTGGGTGCCGCCGGAAAGGCAATGCTAAAACGACCCGCCGCTGAGGTAAACAGCTCAGCAGCAGCAGGAGTATGCTGCGCCAAATTCAGGGTAGCCACGGCTGGCCGGGGAGCAGCGATCGCCGCCGTAGCCCCTGCCCACGCGATCATCATTAGCGATAGAACGCCAGCACGACTTAGCATCCACTTACCTCCATCGCTATCATCGCCCGATCGCCCCAAAGTCGGCAGCCACGATACATAATTGTTGAGATCCTGGCCGACAGCCTGCTGGCGTTAGCTGGTCAATGTCTTTAAAAACTTAAAACCCGCCAGAAGCTGTAAGGCTTATCCCTGGCGGGTTTTGCTGAATCGGAGCGGCGGGATTTGAACCCACGACCCCCACTACCCCAAAGTGGTGCGCTACCAAGCTGCGCTACGCCCCGTGACTTCACGCTTATCAAGCATAGCATAGGAAACTCAGCCGACTTGATCAAGTTTTGCCTGAAGTTCTCAGAGGTGGCTGTACTAAAAAGTTGCTTGCATCGGCGTCACCTGCTCTGCTAGAGGCAGCACATCTCGGCCTTGCAGATTGGGGATGGGCGGCGTCGCTTCAACTTTGAGGACGTTGTTGGTGTTGATAAACACTGTGCGCTCTGGTAAGTGCAAAATCCACCAGTGCGACTCTAGCAAATGCCGTGTGTTCATTTGAAACTGGGACGTGGTGGTGGCTTGTTCGCCGACTGGTTGCGGAATCAAAAAAGACTCAACCTGGCCATCTCGATAGTAAAACGTAATTTGAGTGGCACTGCCCGATGCAACATCCATGGTTCTATCCTTTGAGTGACGGAGCCAGCAAAGGCGATCGCTTTACCTGGCCTTTGCCCGATATTACTGTATTGCCAGCGGTTTGAGCCGCTAGAATCCGTAAGACCAGCGGGCGTTATAGCCACGCGTATCAATGTGGGTAAATACCGTCGCGCTGGCCAAGCCCCCTTTAGAACCCCACCAACCATTTAAGCGATCATAGACATCGTAAGGATGGATACCCGAAACCACAAAATCGACCGCATCCCCCGACAAATGGCGAGAAAAGCGAGCCCCACCTACCGCCGCATTGGTTTTTGGATCTCGATACCAAGAATTTACCCGAATTGAGCGATCGCCGAGGCGCTTACGCACTTCTTCCATGGCCTTCGCCACGCGGATAATGCCATAGACCACACCCGCATTGACGGGAATACGGGTGCCGTTGTGGGTGGCTTCTGCCCAGGTAAAGTTGCCGTTCGGCAAAATTGGATTAGCCAGGTAGTAAACCCCTTGAAAACCGGGCAGACGAATGCTGGCACCGCGATTAGGCGGCGCGGTATTGGCCGAGTCTTTCGGTTTATTGTCAGGCTCATTGCCTTCAATTTGCACATCCGGCATATAGGCGTACCAGGTGTTGCGATTTTCTGGGCCTAAAAAGGCACTGCGCAACGCTATTTTGATGTGGCCGTTTTCGGCGGGGGTGTGGGAAGTAATTTCAAAAACAGTCCCGTTTTTGACGAAAACTTTTTCGTTGTCAGTTAGTTCGCTGGAGAGTTTCGGCTCTAGCTTAAAAAGCGTATCGCTAATGACTTTAAGCGTAATGCTAGAACCTTGTACCCGTAAATCAGGGTTAAACGCATACCAGGTATTGCGATTTTCTGAGCCCAAAAAAGCATTGGCGATCGCAACTTTCAGGTGATTACCCTCAGCGGGCAAATAAGACTGCAAATCAAATTGAGTGCCGTTTTTGACAAAAACTTTTTCTTGATCCGAAAGCTGACTAGACAAAACCGGACGCAATTTAAACAGGGTGTCGCTAATAACTTGCAGCTTTACAGCAGATTCTTCTAGCTGAATATCGGGTTTATAAACATACCAGTCGGTTGCTTCGTCTGCTCCCAACGTTTGATTCGCCAGCGCAATTTTGAGGTGATTATCGGCGGCTTCTACGTAAAATTCAATCTCAAATTCAGTTCCATTTTTAACAAAAACTTTCTCAGCCTCTGACAGCTCTTTAGAAAGCTTTGGGCTGCGCTTAAACAGGGTATCGCTCGTAACTCGAATTTTCATGGCAAGACGTCCCCAATCATTGATGCCGCTAGGCCAACAATATCGTGCTTAGCCTAGCTTCTACAGCCGCGATCGCCAAGCCGACATTACAAAACAGTTACAAGAGATACGCTAAAACAGCCGCAGCCCCGGAATGGCTCGAATCACCTCAGCCGCCGTACCCGGTGGCCAAGCCCCCTCTCCCCCTCGTCCCGTAAACAAAATAAAACGCAGACTATAGCTTTGCGGATACCCCTCAACTTCGAGCCACAGCAATTCGCTCTCTGCTTCACAAGTGATCCGTTCTTCAGCCATCAGTTCAGCTGATATTTGCTGCAAAGTCGTTGCCAGTTGCAGCGTGAGACGGCAAAAATCTTCTAACTCTGCTGCTGTCAGCTCTAAAGCCCAGTGCTCACCCCCTAACAATCCCCGAAACTCCGGTGCTTCCGGATCCCAGCCCAAACGCCACCCCTGACCTGACTTAATTTGACGCATGAAGCACTAGCGCAGCAATTCAGCCGCTCCCGGTCGGGTAATGATAGGGGTCGGAGTAGGGGCTGTGGTTTCAGCGGCTCCTGTAGACTCTGTCTCTGCTGGCATCAGATCTGGGTGAAAAGCCGTTATCAGCGCTTGAATCAGGTCGTTGCGCTGCTGACGGCTAAGACCACGAATGGCCTCTGTATCACCCGCTAAAGGATTGCGGTCATAGCGAGTAGCAAAGGGATACTCCCGGGGATTAATGCGCTCATTTGCCCCCAAATAGTCTGCCAGGGTTAGCTTCCAATCCAAGCGAGACTGGGTCGATCGCCCTTTGACGTAGTAGTGATAGCGAGCAATGCGAGTAACCAGCGTATGATCGCTGTCGCCAGCGGCGGCACTGGTCTCTATATAATCGTCTTCTAGCGGCAGGTCAGGGATTTGTTCATAGACCTGTTGCGAAATTTGCCCCTGCTGAATTTGCCGCGCCGGAGATTGAGCCAAAGCGGGCTGCAGATGAGCAAACAGCGCTCCACTACTCGCGAACAGGCCAGCTAGCAGTATCCCCACGCCCCATCGCCAGCTAAAACTCCGCAGCCGCTTTGCCATGCCAATTATTCTCCGATAATCTCAGGTTGAGTTAGCTCATCCGACATTTCAATAATGGCTCTTAGTACGGGCTTCATCTTCGGATCGTCGAGCGCATCAAACTCTTCAAAACGGCGTCTTTGCGCTCTGTTGGCAACTTGAACGGTAATTCGATAGCGGTTAGAAGCAGCACTGATTAATTCTTCAGTACGGCGCATCAGCTGGTTGTTATCGAAAGGCGAGCGCTTCTTGAGCATGGATTTCACAAACCTTCATGGATATCTCTTCAGTTTACCAAACCGATCGCGGCTACCTTTTTGTAAAGAATTGAAAAGTACAGCCACTTAATGATAGGGTTCCTTCCAAGTAGAAATTTTGCGTTTGCTTAGCAACCTGTCCGGTTACAACTCAGTCAACTAGGTTTGGACATTCTCAAAGATGACTATGGTAGCTTTGCCTGTGGCCCAACGCGTTGCTGCCCTACCCAAAAAGGTGGTGGCGATTGGAGACAGCTTGGTTTACGGCTTTGGAGATCCAGAAGGGGGCGGTTGGGTTGAGCGACTGAGGCGGCGCAGCATGGCCCCTGAAAGCCCTGGCCCTGTTATTTATAACCTGGGAGTTCGAGGCGATGGGGTGCAGCAGGTGGCCTGTCGCTTAGAAGGCGAGTTTCGCTACCGGGGAGAACTTCGCAATCGGGTGCCCGATTTGATTTTGCTTTCCGTTGGGGTGAACGATTCCGCTCAGGTGGGCAAACGCGGAGGACGCAACCTGACAGAATTTCACGTTTTTCAGCAGCATTTGGCCGATTTGCTCGACCAAGCTCAGCAGCTTTGTCCGGTGTTGTTTGTGGGTATGCCGCCCGTGGACGAGGCTAAAATGCCGTTTGTAGACGTGCTCTACTATTCTCACGCCCAGCAGTATCGCTATAAACAGGCCACGCAGAGCGCTTGTCGGGCTAGAGGTATTCCTTATCTTGATGTTTTTGAATTGTGGATGGCTCAGGCAGAAAGCTGGTGGCGATCGCGTTTGAGTGCCGATGGGCTACATCCCAACACCCTGGGGCATCAAACCCTGCTAGAGCATGTGCTGAACTGGCCGAGCCTACAGCAAATGATGGCCTATTAGCTCACGCGCCAACCGCTGGTCTAGCCCATAGTAAGAGCCAGCAACCCGCCAGCAAACAGGCTAAGAGCAAACGTCGCCCCCACCGGGGAGCCGGGGCAGGCGGCAAGGGGGTGGGTGTTGGGGTCTGCTGGGCAGGGGTAACAGGCCAAAGCGAAAAGGACGGCAGTTGGGTCATAGAGTGGCGGTGGGTGATGGTTACGTTCGATCGCTAAAGGCCAAAGCAGAGCGGAGAAGGAAAGGTTTTTTGGCAGCGGTTGCAACCCTTTAAGCCGCTTCCTCTAAGGGGCGACAGTCATGCCATAGACGTTTGGCTGTAGAGGGTGCTATCTACCGGGGGCAGTGGCAGCCGTGACGCTAAATTTTGTCAGCCTTAGCGGTGAGGGTTTGCTGATCTTTAAAGCGTTTATTAAGTGCCTTCCGCTTAGATGAAGTTATCATATCCAAAATTTTTCAGCGATCGCTTGTTGGGATAAACACCTAAGCAGCAACTTGATTTATTGGCAGCGAGAACGGCTCTAAATGAGCCATAGAATATCCGCCTAAACGGTCGATTTCAAGACTTTTAAAAGACTCAATATTTACCGCAAAGGAGTGTATTTTTTCGGTAAAGTCATTTGCCTAAACCTGTACAGATCTCCCGAAAATCTCGTAGGCTTGCCCTAGGTTAGACACACCTATGGGTGAATCTGTTGAGCTTCTTGCCTTCAATATCGCTATTGCAATTGAAGGCCAATGTAAGGCTTAAAACCGACCTTAAGTAACTGTTTGCGGCTAACTGAAAGGCTGTGAGCGAGTCAGTGGCAGTTAGCGTCTGCTGCTAAACAGGGCAGCACAGAACTGATGCCGCTTGTTCAGTTTCGTTTCAATCAAATTTATCTGTTTAGCTATTTTGTTACTTCTTTAAAGTGTAAGCAAATCATGCAGACTATTGTTCCACAAACGCAGACGGCTTACTGCCAGCAAGTGAGAGATTTACTGCAGCTAGAGGCTGATGCGATCGCCGCTGCGGCTCAATCTCTCAATTCTGACCAGGTTGATCAGGCAGTTAGTCTGCTGTTGCAGTGTCAGGGCAAGGTGATTCTCACTGGCGTGGGCAAATCCGGAATTGTGGCCAGAAAAATTGCGGCGACCCTGACCAGCGTGGGAACGAGCGCTATCTATCTTCATCCGGTTGATGCTTTACACGGCGATCTTGGTGTAGTCGCCGCCACCGATGTTGTGGTGCTGCTGAGCAACAGCGGTGAAACGGACGAGCTGCTAGCGATGATGCCCAGTCTGCAACAGCGACAGGTGCCTTTAATTGCTATTGTTGGCAACTTGCAATCAACGTTGGCAAAGCAGTCTCACGTTGCTTTAGCCGCCACGGTTGAACGCGAAGCCTGCCCGCTCAACCTAGCGCCGACAACCAGTACCACCGTGGCTTTGGCCATTGGCGATGCCCTGGCGATGACCCTGGTACAGATCAAAGGGCTGACACCTGAGCAATTTGCTCTCAACCACCCGGCAGGGCGATTGGGTAAACGGTTGACCCTGCGCGTCCAAGATTTAATGCATCGCGGTTTAGAAAATCCGGTAATTGCACCTCAGGCAAGCTGGTTAGAAATGGTAAGCGCCATTAGTGAAGGCGGACTAGGCGCGGTCAGCGTCGTTAACGACCAGGGCAAGCTTTTGGGCGTCGTCACCGATGGCGACTTGCGACGTTCGATTGAGCGAGTCAACCCCGCTGAGCTACCGCTACTGACAGCCGCCGCCGTCATGACCGCAAACCCCACAACCGCAAACCCCCAGCAGCTTGCCTACGACGCTTTGCAAGTGATGGAAAATCGTCCTTCTCAAATTGCGGTGTTGCCTGTTGTAGACGATCAGGAGCAATGCATCGGCATGTTGAGACTACATGATCTGGCACGGAGTGGTTTATTGTGAAAATTCTGGCTGTTATTCCTTCCCGCTATGCGTCCCAACGCTTTCCGGGTAAACCTTTGACCTTATTGGGCGATCGCCCAATGGTGCAATGGGTTTATGAAGCGGCAAAAGCTTGCCCCATCTTTGAGCAGGTGGTCGTTGCCACCGATGACGATCGCATTGCCCACCGCGTCCGGCAGTTTAGAGGCGAGGTCGAAATGACCCGCAGCGACCACCAAACGGGTACCGATCGCGTGGCCGAAGTCGCCAGCCGCTACCCGGATTACGAAGTCATTGTCAACGTTCAAGGCGATCAGCCTTTCGTCAATGCCAAAATGCTGACCCAACTGGTGCAGCCCTATTTAGACGGTCAGCGCCCTCACATGACAACGCTAGCTTGCCCCCTGCAAGAATCGGCTTACGCAGATCCCAATGCCGTCAAAGTCATTTGCAGCCAGCAGCAGCACGCGCTTTATTTCTCGCGATCGCCTATCCCTTACTTCCGCAATCCTGGCCCTGCCCCGGTTTATCATCACTTGGGGCTTTATGCATTTCGGCGCGACTTTCTCGCCCAGTATGCCGATTTAGCCCCCACCCCGCTCGAAGCCTGTGAGGGGCTAGAGCAGCTACGGGTGCTTGAGCATGGCTACACCATCGCGGTCAGCCAAACCGAAACAGCCGTTCCTGAAATCAATACCCCGGACGATTTAACTCACGCTCAGTCGTTTATTGCTCAAAAGGTAGCTTCATGATTCGATCTCAAATCACCGACAGCCTGGTTATTGGAGATGATTGCCCCCTGGCTTTGCTAGGTGGCCCCTGCGTTATCGAGTCAGCCGACTTTACGCTCAAAATGGCGACAGAGATTCGTAAAGTTTGCGATCGCCTGGGTGTTTCATTTATCTTCAAATCCTCTTTTGACAAAGCCAATCGCACTTCAATTAACTCTTTTCGCGGTCAGTCGCTTGAAACTGGCTTAGAAATTTTGCAGCGCGTCAAAACGGAAGTGGGGGTACCCGTAGTTACCGATATTCACGAAAGCTATCAAGCTGCTCCCGTAGCCGAAGTCGCCGACATTTTGCAGATTCCAGCTTTTCTCTGCCGCCAGACAGACTTACTAATGGCCGCCGCTGCCACGGGCAAAGCCATCAACGTTAAAAAAGGACAGTTTCTAGCCCCGTGGGACATGAAAAATGTAGTCACTAAGTTAGAAGCGGGCGGTGCCAAAAATATTTTGCTGACCGAACGCGGTACCAGCTTTGGCTACAACACCCTGGTAGTAGACTTTCGCGCTTTGCCCCAGATGCGAGATTTAGGTTATCCCGTCGTATTTGACGCAACTCACAGTGTACAAATGCCCGGTGGGCAGGGCACCCAGTCGGGTGGACAGCGTCAGTTTGTCCCGCCTTTGGCTCGGGCTGCTATGGCGATTGGCGTGGACGCTCTGTTTATGGAAGTTCACGAAGATCCCGACAATGCGCCCAGCGACGGGCCTAACATGGTACCGCTGGCACAGCTAGAAGCCTTACTCAAGCAGCTTTTACGTATTCGTGAAGCAACGGCTATCCGGTCTTTAGCTGGCGTTTCGTAG
>NZ_JBQLZL010000057.1:0-55013 GCF_052168255.1 Almyronema sp.
GAAGGCAAACCTCACACCCCTCTTGGCGGCATTAAAGACCCTCTCCTACCGCTCTCTGGGTAAGCGGTATAGGATGGTAACAAGGAGGGCAGTATGAATATTCCTATCATCGAAGAGGTTGTTGAACAGTTGAAGGTCATGCCTCAGCATTTGCAATGGCAGGTGCTTGAATTCGTTCGAGCATTGGTAAAAGCGGAAGTTCGAGGTACACCAGGGCAGCAATTATTGCGTTTTGCTGGGTCAATTCCTTCTGATGACCTTCAGTTGATGCGTGAAGCAATTGAGCAAGATTGTGAACAGATAGATATCAATGAGTGGTAGGTTTTTGCTCGATACCAACATTGTTATTGCCCTTTTTGCAGATGAGGTGATCGTCAAAAATAGTCTTGCTCAAGCCAGTGAAGTTTTCATTCCAAGTTTTGTGATTGGCGAGCTGTGTTATGGAGCCAGAAAGTCAGGGCGAGTTGAAGCAAACTTAGCAAGAGTTGATGAATTGGTTGCTGGCAGCACAATATTGGTATGTGACGCTGAAACGGCTCGGCAATATGGCGAGGTCAAAAACAAGTTAAGGCTTAAGGGTCGTCCGTTACCTGAGAATGATGTCTGGATTGCAGCCTTTGCAATGCAACACGCTCTAATTCTGGTAACACGCGATGCTCATTTTCAAGAAGTGGAGAGTCTGAAAACAGCGGCGTGGTGAGTGCGATCGCTAATCTCCCGTAAGTTGGGTTGAGGTACAAAACCTAACCTACAACCTCAAAACTCATATCAGCTAAATTTTTTTACTTGATTTGAAATGCTTGTTCGAGTTGCCCAATTAGTAGATATTGAAACGCTGTTTGAAATTAGAACAAGCGTGATTGAAAACCATCAATCTCGTGAAGAAATTGCTGAACTCGGTATTACGCCAGAAACGATCGCTCAGATGTTGCAATCAGATTGTTGCGCTTGGCTAGCCGAACTTGATCAGCAAGCAATTGGCTTTGCGATCGCCAACAAAACCGAAAAAACAATATTTGGCATCTTCGTGCTACCTGATTTTGAAGGGCGAGGAGCGGGTCGCAAACTAATGCAAGCTGCTGAAAGTTGGTTTCGCGCTAACAATATTGAAGAAATTTGGCTTGTCACAGGAAACAATCCTGACTTAAGAGCTTATGGTTTTTATTTGCATCTAGGATGGATTGCAGTCGGCGCTGAAACCGAAGGAGCCTTCACAGGTGAGATGAGATTTGTTAAAAAGCTAGAGTTGAAAAGATGACTCACTCTTTAGGGAAAGAAAAAAGAGCGCGATCGCCCTGATTCAGCTTGATCCATAGAAAAATCCAAAGCTATCCTTACGTTCAGACAAAGCCCGCTGGCTGAAGACTTACCAGCTCCAGCTTAGTCCTTGTTGACGGAGGTGTTGTTGCAGTGCTGGCATATACCCCATCTCCACAATCTCAGCAGGCGTCAAGTCTGCCTCGGCCTGCGTCACCAGCCAACCCGCTGTTGCCCCGGCAGCCGCCCCTACCCCCCACTCGCTGTAGTGAACCCGCGTTACCGCATTGACAATATGAGTTACCGCGATCGCCTTACCGCCTATTAGCAAATTATCTACCCCCTGCGGAATCAACGCCTCTAGCGGAATTAGCGCCGGACGCACCACAAACTCACGCGCCGGAGCCGCTGTGGCCTCACCAGACGGTTCCCAATTGCGATAGCGGCAACCGTGAATATCAACATCGTAATGAGCCAGTGCCACCGCAGAGGCTTCAAAATTTCGGCCACCGGGCTGGTCTTTGCGTAAGTCAGCCTCACGCAGCATAAATTCTGCTTGGCCATAGGCGGTACGGCCTAGAATCCGTCGTCCTTCGCGGATATAGGGCGTCATGCTGAGTCCTGTCTCAGTTGCCATCGGCGACGCGGCTCCCGCCAGATACGTCAGAGGAAATTCTGCGGTTGCTTGGGTTTCTAGCAGCCACTTAGCAAATAGCAAAGCCCGATCTTCGGCATGTTTGAGCGATAGAGCCGAAAGGCCGCCCAGCCAGTTTTGCCGCTGCCCAGACTCCGCCAGTTCTGCCTCGGTCAAAATGAGCGGCGGGTTCATCCAGTTCCAGTCATTGCCCCGGTTCCAGTTAATCATGGTGATATCGCCGAGGGCAGGTGAACCCGTATAGGGGTTGTTGCGGCTGGTGCTGACAATGCGGCGATAGTGAAACAAGCTGCGTCCAGCAAAAACCGGGAAATTTTCTAGCTCAAAGTTGGCAACATGCTCTTTAGCCGGATAGGTAGACTCGACCTGAGCCAGTTGAGCCAAGCTTTCGCCCGCGTCATCATAGAGAGCGATCGCAAAGGGATAGGTCAATGCCTGGGTACATTGCGGATTATCGCGATCGCTGCCATTAATTTCGCCTGTAGTGGTTTTGGCTTCTGACCCTAAGCGGTGAGGAATGCCAGCCCAGCCCACCAGTTCCCCGGTATCGGTGGCGTCAATCACCCTCAAAGTTTCACCCGGCGGCGGCTGTAGCCGAATGGCGACTTTTTCAAACGTTTCGCTGGGCGACCAGCTATACCAGTCGCCCATTTCCTGCGATAGTCGCCCCGTGGGTGTGTAGTCTACTTGGCGGGGCAAGCGCTGCACGGCATAAATGGCGGTAATGTTTTGCCCCGCCGCGTCAAACTCGGCTCCCTTAAAGGCGGTAGCGGTACTCCAAAGGCTATCAGGAGCCGACCTAGCAGCATCTTGCAGCCATTCGGCTGAGGCGGTGGCTCCGGCGACAGGTGGAAAGCACAGCGTCCCCACCCAGCAAGCATTAATTGCTGCAACTGGCGTAGGGGTTGCCACCGGAACCCAACTGGGCAACCTCACCATCTGCTGCTGAATCAGTTGTCGAAACGCCGCCCAGCTAGGCGAATAATTTTGGCGATCGCGCATTTGCAACGACTCATCCAGCGCCGAAACCCCTTGACTGCTAATTTGTCCCCCCAGCCACGGCGTTAGCTCAATTAAGCAAGTCGTCGCGCCCGACTGCATGGCTTGAGCCGCCGCCGCCACCCCGCCTAACGAACCGCCAATCACCACCACCTGACACTGCCAAACTGACTGAATCGGGGGTAGCGGGTTTAGTCGCGGTCGCCCGTTAAACTGGGCGGGTAAAGGCAACGCCTTGAGCAACGCTGGCGCAATTGCCGCGAGTGTAACGGTGCGAAAAGAGGCTAGCGGCTGGCAAGCAGCCACCGAGAGTCCAAAGGCTACCGCCAGCGCCCCTAGCCGAAATCGATTTAAGCGGTGTTGTTGCTGCGATCGCCCCACTCTGTCTAGCCCATATGCAAAACCAGACCTGTACCGTAGCATTCGTTTTGCCCCTGTGGTGGGGCTACGATACGTTCAGCAACATTTAGCGGCTAAACAGCAACCGCTTCTCGGTTGGGCGGAGCCATAAATTCAGGGCCAACCGGGTCTGGAATCGTGTCAGCCAAAATTTGGTCAATATCCTGGCGATCGCGATCGCTAAGCGACCAACCCGCCACAGCCGCCGCCGCTTCTAATTGATCAGGCCGACGGGCACCCCAAAGCGCCACGGAAACGCCTTGATCCAAAATCCAGCGGGCAGCTAGGTGAATAATGCGCTTGTCGTAGCGATCTTGGGCTAGCTGATCGAGCTGGTCAACCGCTTTGAGATACTGCCCGTAGCGAGGGGGCTGAAACTTAGGGTCGCTGTTGCGCAAGTCGTCGCCTTCGAATTCTCGCTCAGCAGTCATTTTGCCGCTGAGCAAACCCCGACACAAGGCTCCGTAAGTCACCAGGGCAATGTCGTTTTCTAGGCAGTAGGGGCGAATGTCATCGTCAATCGCCCGCTCAAACAAATTGTAGGGCGGTTGACAGGTGTGCAATGGTGCAAACTGGCGAAAAGCATCCATTTGGGCGGGTGAATAGTTGCTGACGCCAATGGCGTGAATAATGCCCTGGTCGTAGAGTTCTTTCAGGGTTTTAGCAGTTTCTTCACAGGGAACTAGCGGATCCGGCCAGTGTACCTGGTAGAGGTCGATGTAGTCAGTCTTGAGCCGCCGTAGCGAATCGTCGATTTCTTTGAGCAGGCGATCGCGAGTAGCGTTGCGAACCACTTGGCCGTCATCGTTCCACGCTAGAGCGACCTTGGTGGCCAAAACGATATCGTCACGCTGACCAGATTCGGCGATCGCTTTGCCGACAATTTCTTCTGAGCGGCCAAAGCCATAGACAGGGGCAGTATCGACAAAGGTAATGCCGCGATCGAAAGCTGCCAGAATGGTTTCAATCGACTGCCGCTCTTGGGTGCCGCCCCACATCCAGCCGCCAATCGCCCAAGTGCCCAGGCCAATCCGAGAGACTTTCTTGGTCAGGGGTTTAATCTCGGTGTATTCCATGAAATTGATTTGCGTTGAAGCTTACGGGTGTGCTTTTTTATTCAAACGTTGCGCACCGCCCGCCTACCTCCTGCTTACGAAAGAAAAACGCGATCGCGCTCTAGGGGTTAGACAGAAGCTTCGCTCTGCCAGACCGGATCGTCCAGCAGGCTTGATAGGATAAATAGGATAAAGAAGACACCCCGCTAAAGGCACCTATGGATCGCGATGAAGCGGTTACCCGTCTGGTGGATGTATTTCGCCAGTATGGCTATGAAGGAGCTTCAATTCCCAAGCTGTCACAGGCGGCTGGGCTGGGCAAGTCTAGCCTTTACCATCATTTTCCGGGTGGCAAAGCCGAAATGGCAACAGCGGTTCTTGACTATTTAGGCAGGGGCTTAGCAGCAAATATTTTAGCCCCCCTACAGGCTGCAGGAACGCCCCGCGATCGCCTGCGGGCTATGGCTAGTCGGGTTGATCGCTTTTATCAGCAAGGGCAACAAGCCTGTCTGCTGGCGCTGCTTTCTTTGGGTGAAGCCAGCACCCAGTTTCAACCCCAGGTACGACAGATTTTTATCACCTGGATTGACGCTTTAGCCACTGTAGCGATTGAAGCTGGCGTTGAGCCTGCGATCGCTCAGCGACGAGCCGAAGACGCAGTTTTGCAAATTCAAGGCGCGATCATCTTGGCGCATGGTTTGGGAGAAACGACCGCCTTTGCCCGAATTTTGGCGCAACTTCCCGAAAGTTTGCTGTCGCCGGAAGAAAGTGCATGAAAGCCAGCCTCTCAGAGACAATAGAAAGCGATCTGCAACTGACCACTGATTTAACTTATCTATAGAAGAAATGCTAAAACCGCCCTTCCGCCCGATTGCTCAACTATTGGGAAAGGTTCGCGATCGCTGGCCGCGCCCGGTTCGGTATGCCTTAGGAATTAGCTGTTCGCAAGCGCTGCTAGCGGTGCCCGCGATCGCGGCTGAGCAAATCTATCTCAACTATTCGGTTTTAGAGCGGGCTATTCCGATTGAAGATTTAGAAACCTATGCCCGCGAAGGCACCCTTAGCGATGACCTGCGAGCCTATGCCCGTTATTTTTCAGCCGAGCAGCTAGAAGCCTTTCAGTCGAGTTTGCTGGTGGAAGCCGATTTAGGCGTGGTGCCGATTTCGCAATTTCTCTATACGCCCCAAGGCGAAGCTTTGCTTACCGAGCTGGGCAAGGTGATTCGTACGGGCGCTAGACAGCCCGGTTTTTCTGCAATTCGGGCGGCGGTGATTTTAGCGGCGGCTGACGACGAGGGGCTGACGCTGCTGAATGTGCTCAAAAAGTTTCCTACACCTGCGATTCGGGTCGATCTGCGTCGTTCGGCTCAGCTAGCCCGCGAAGTTTTTGACGAAATTAACCAGACCGATGCAGCGATCGCGCTGCTGCAAAACCAGGCTCAGCTAGCGATTCAGAACGACCCAGCGGCAGGGGAGGCTTCGATTTTTGACTGGGTGTCGCTGGGGGCTGAAGGGCCATATGCCTGGGAGCGGATTCCGCTGAATCCGGCGATCGCAGACTTTCCGGCTGATCTTTACTTGCCGCAGATCCGTCAGGCTGCCCCGATTGTGGTGTTGTCTCACGGCTTGGGCGGCGATCGCACAACGCTTGCTTACCTGGCGCGTCACCTGGCGTCGCATGGCTTTGCGGTGGCTGTCGTTGAGCATCCCGGCAGCAGCGCTGAGCAAATTACCAACCTGCTGGCGGGGCGAGCCAACCAGGTAATTGCGCCAGAAGAACTGGTGCAACGGCCTCTAGAAATTCAAACCCTGCTAGATTCGCTAGAGCGTCAAGCGGCGGCTGATCCGCTTTTAGCGGCACGGCTCAATTTTCAGCAGGTGGGCATTTTGGGGCAATCGCTAGGGGCTTATACTACCTTAGCCATCGCTGGAGCAGCCATTAATCGCCCTCAGCTAGAGAGCAGTTGCCCGCCCAGCTTTGATTCGCTCAATGTATCGCTACTGCTGCAATGTTTGGCTCTGCAACTACCCGCGCAAACCCCCGATCTAGCTGATGAGCGCATCAAAGCCGCGATCGCCATCAACCCTTTGGGCAGCGCTATTTTTGGCAAAGCCGGGTACCGCCAAATTGAAATTCCGCTAATGCTGGTTAGCGGCAGTTCAGACACGGTGACGCCCGCTTTAGCCGAGCAGATCCGCCCGTTTACCTGGCTGATGAAGCCTCAGCGCTATTTGCTATTGATGCAAGGGGGAACCCACTTTTCTACCCTGGATGATGCCGTGGAAGGGGAGGGTGCTATTCCGGTACCTGAAACGGTGATTGGGCCTGATCCGGCTCTAGCCAAACGCTATATGCAGGCTATAAGTCTGGCCTTTTTCAAAACCTATCTGGCGGGTGAGTCAGCCTATCGTCCGTTTCTGACCCCGGCTTATGTGAGCTTGCTTAGCCGTAATGCGCTGCCGCTGAGCCTGGTGGAGTCGCTTACCCCAGAGCAACTGGCACAGGTTGAACAGTAAGTGTTTGGGCGGCGCTTTGGCGAGGAATGGCTTGGACGGCGATCGCCCGACTCTGCTTTGACAAACGCTATCGTGAAAGCATGGCAGAACGAAAACAGCGTATCTGGCAGCGATTGCGCGACTTAAAGCGATCGCTCACGATTTATCAATACGGGCGACGAGCCGTTGAACTGGTGTGGGAAACAGACTGGCGGCTAACGCTAGCGCTAGGGGTTTTAACCATTCTGGCGGGGCTGTTGCCAGCGGCGATCGCCTATGTGGGCAAGCTGATTGTCGATAGCGTGGTACAAGCGGCGCAGTCGGGGCTGCGGGGCGATCGCCTGATGTCGCTTAGTTACTTGGGTTTAGAAGCGATTTTAGTGGCGCTTTTGGCGGGCGGACGCCAGGGGTTGACCCTGTGCCAATCGCTGCTGCGGGTGCTGCTGGGGCAAAAGGTGAATGTCTTAATTTTAGAAAAGGCGCTCACCCTAGATTTGACCCATTTTGAAGATTCAGAATTCTACGACAAAATGACGCGGGCGCGACGAGAAGCCTCTAACCGACCGCTGAGTATGGCTAATCGCACCTTTGGTTTGGTGCAAGATAGTCTATCGCTAATTACCTACGGCGGTCTGCTGCTACAGTTTTCTGGCTGGGCGGTGGTTATGCTGCTAGGGGCAACCATTCCGGCTTTTGTAGCCGAGACTTATTTTGCCGGGGCGGCGTTTCGCTTGTTTAAGTGGCGATCGCCAGAAACCCGTCAGCAAACGTATTTAGAGGTACTGCTAGCCCGCGAAGACTACGCCAAAGAAGTAAAGCTGTTTCAGCTTGGCCCCATGCTGTTGCAGCGCTATCAAGCCATTTTTCGGCGGCTTTACGCCGAAGACCGTGACCTCACCATTCGCCGCAGTGGTTGGAGCTTTGGCCTCAGCTTGCTCAGCACCGCCGCTTTTTATGCCGCCTATTGCTGGATTTTGCTAGAGGCGATCGCGGGACGAATTTCTCTGGGCGATCTGACGATGTATTTAACCGTGTTTCGGCAGGGGCAAACCACCTTTGCCTCTGGGTTAAGCAGCGTTGGCGGCATGTATGAAGACGGACTTTATCTGTCAAATTTGTATGAATTTTTAGAGCAGCCAGTGCCGCTAGCGCAGGGCTATGCCCACTCCGGCTTGATTGCAGAAGATGGCTTGCGATTTGAAGCGGTGTCGTTTACCTATCCCGGCAGCGATCAGCCTGCGTTGCAACAGGTGTCGTTTCATCTACAACCAGGACAAAAATTGGCGATCGTGGGTGAAAACGGTTCGGGCAAAACAACGCTAATCAAGCTGCTGACCCGGCTATATACACCCACGGCAGGAAAAATTTTGCTAGACGGTCGTGATTTGCAAGACTGGGACGGAGAGGTGCTGAAGCGGCGAATTGGCGTCATTTTTCAAGATTTCACCCGCTATCAGTTCACCGTGGGTGAAAACATCGGCGTAGGAGATGTCAAATACTTTGAAGCGGGCGATCGCTGGCGCAGTGCCGCCGACAAAGGCACGGCAACCCCCTTTGTTGAGTCGCTGCCAGAGGGCTTTCAAACCCAACTAGGTCGCTGGTTCAAAAACGGGCAAGAACTCTCCGGCGGCCAATGGCAAAAAATCGCCCTCTCTCGCGCCTTCATGCGAACCAGTGCCGATATTTTGGTACTCGATGAACCAACTTCGGCAATGGATGCGGAGGCAGAGGTGAAGCTGTTTGATCAGTTTCGGGCAGTGACGCAAGACCAAATGGCAATTCTAATTTCACACCGCTTTTCGACCGTGCGCAGGGCCGATCAAATTATCGTGTTGTCAGCCGGAAAGCTGGTTGAGCAAGGAACCCATGAGGATTTACTGCAACAAAATGGCCGCTATGCTCACCTGTTTAGACTGCAAGCGGCGGGTTATCAATAGGCGATCGCTACTGGCCTTTGCTGCCGCTCTTTTTTAAGGGTTTGTCAGCCAAAACGCCCAAGATTATGCTGTAGCCGCTGAGGCTGAGTCAGAGCGGTCAACGCAATAACTTTTCGATACCCACAAACCCCAGTGGGGAACCGGAGTATACTAGAAACGTGACCTATTTTTTTCATCACTCCCTAACTTGTGGAACTTACCTGCAAAAGCGAATATGCTCTCATGGCCCTGCTCGAACTGAGCGCTCATCACAGCAGCGGTGAGCCACTGCAAATTCGTCAAATTGCCAATCATCAGAACATTCCCGATCGCTACTTAGAGCAGCTTTTAGCCACCTTAAGGCGAGCAGGTTTTGTGCGTAGCCAGCGCGGCGCAAAAGGCGGCTACCTGCTGACCCGCGAACCCTGGCAAATTACTTTGCTGGAGGTGATTTGCTGCATAGAAGGCTTAGAAGCTCAAACAGAACCAGACGTACTGCCTAAAACTGCGGAAGGGTCAGTGGTTTGTGAAGTTTGGCAAGAAGCGCGTCAGGCGGCAGAAGCGGTTTTGCAAAAGTATACGCTGCAAGACTTAGTTGATAAGCGCAACGCCAAACGCCAAACAGACCTGATGTATTACATTTAGAGACTCTTGGCAGCTTTGACTGGCAAAAATCAGGCATCAGGGCACATTGCCTGGAGACTCGCCAATCGCAGTTTGATCGCTCCCGGCTAGCCCCAAAACTTAGCAACCCCTAATTTTTAAAACGCTATGCACATTGCTCAAGACATTACCCAACTCATTGGCCGCACTCCGCTGGTGCAGCTCAACCGCATTCCCCAAGCGGAGGGCTGTGTCGCCCAAATTGTAGTCAAGCTCGAAGGCATGAACCCTTCCGCCTCGGTCAAAGACCGCATCGGCATCAATATGATTGAAGCTGCCGAGCGAGCCGGAGACATTACACCGGGCAAAACCACACTGGTAGAGCCAACGTCGGGCAACACGGGGATTGCCCTCGCAATGGCGGCAGCCGCTAAAGGATATCGGTTGATTTTGACCATGCCCGAAACCATGAGTTCTGAACGGCGGGCGATGCTGCGGGCTTATGGCGCTGAACTAGAGTTAACTCCCGGCATTGAAGGGATGGGGGGCTGCATTCAACGGGCGCAGGCCATTGTCAACTCTACAGCCGATGCCTACATGTTGCAGCAGTTTCGCAACCCGGCTAACCCTGAAATTCACCGTCGAACCACGGCAGAAGAAATCTGGCAAGACACAGACGGCCAGGTAGACATTTTTATGGCAGGTGTAGGCACGGGGGGAACAATCTCTGGGGTAGCGGAAGTGATTAAAGCCCGCAAGCCAGACTTTCAGGTGATTGCGGTAGAGCCAACCAACAGCCCGGTGTTGTCGGGCGGCAAACCCGGTTCTCACAAAATTCAGGGAATTGGCGCTGGCTTTGTCCCGGAGGTGTTGCGTCAAGATTTGATTGACGAGGTGGTGACGGTGGACGATGACGAGGCGATCGCCTATGGGCGTCGGTTAGCCCGCGAAGAAGGACTGCTTTCAGGTATTTCTACCGGAGCGGTATTGTGTGCAGCGGTGCAAGTTGCCCGTCGGCCTGAAAATAAAGATAAGCTGATTGTGATTGTGCAGCCTAGCTTTGGAGAGCGCTATCTCAGTACCCCCTTGTTTCAAGATGCAGAGCTAATGGCTCCTGTCACCATGGGTTAATGTCTTTTCCCAATCATTATCAAACCCTGCAAATTACCGAAGCCGCGACCCAAGCCGAGGTCAAACGAGCCTATCGGCGGCTGGCGAAACGCTATCACCCTGACAGCCATCAGGCAGAGTCGGGTCATGAGCAAATTACGCTGATCAACGCTGCCTACGAAATTTTGGGCGATCCGCAGCGGCGATCGCAATATGACCGCGATCGCCGCGATTGGCAGCAAGGCGAGGCTTGGGGTATGGGTCGCAAAACCTCCGCCCGCGATCGGCAGCAGCGCACCGTTGATTTGCAAAACTACTATCGCCAACAGCGCCAGAAGGCTCAGGCGGCAGATACCCACGTCGATTTATGGCTGCGTCAGGTTTATGGCCCCGTAGACCGACTGGTGGCAAAAATTCTCAACCCGCTGAAATCGCAAATTCGGGCTTTGTCAGCCGATCCGTTTGATGACGACTTGATGGCTGACTTTCAAACCTATTTAGAAGACTGTCGCGATTGGCTAGATCAGGCGCGCGCCAAGTTTGGCTCCATGCCCAATCCGGCTAATGCGGCTGGGGTAGCTGCCAATCTTTACTATTGCCTGAATCAGCTAGAAGATGGCATTGAAGAAATGGAGCGCTTTACCTACAACTACGACGACAGCTACCTCCACACCGGGCAAGAACTCTTTCGCATTTCCAGCCAGCTTAGACGGGCGGCGAAGTCAGATGTGGGGGCTTTGGGCTAGCGGTGCCTTAGCGGGTTAGCCGTATTAGCTCGTAAGGTTCTGGGGCTAGCAGTTGAGTGGCTTGGCGATCGCCTGGGTTGATTTTGGCAATTTCGGCCGATCGCCCCACTAATAAAACTGAAGGGGTCGCGGCTTGCTCCAGGTAGGCTTCAACCGCCGCCGCGCTATAGAGATAGTTCACCGGGCGCTGTGTATAAAACACTAGACTCGGCTTTTTAAAGCCCGTCATCACAATCGCTTCGTTAGGCTGCTCAGCCACAATCGTGGCGGCAATCTGCCGCAAAGGCCATTGCCGTTCGCTATCGGCAATTTCGAGAGCGGGCATCATCGTCAAGCCCACAAACGCCACAAACGCCACCAGGTTAACGCTCCATAGCCAGCGCCCCTGCCGCACCCCCACCAGCAGCAAGCCCACGACTGCCGCCACCGCCCAAATCACCGCTCCGTGAAGCATAATGCCAGACTGTTGTACCAAATCCGGCAAGTTGGGCATAGAGGGATCGTCACCCATCCAGTTGGGGCTGTAGAGCGCAGCTCCGGCCAAAGCCACCATCAGAGCCAGGTTAGCCGCCACGCTCAGCCCAAATCCCCAACTGACTGAATCCGGTTTGACCGCCACCATGCGATCGCTCCACAGCAGCGCTACCAGAATCGCCGCAGCAGGCATCAGCGGCAAAACATAGCTGGGCAGCTTGGTCACCGCCACCGTGAAAAAGATAAAAATGCCCAAAAACCAGGCCAAGGCAAATAGCCCTAACTGCGCCGAACGGGGCTGACGACGCCAGTGCTTGACCCGCCAAAACTGTAACCGGGCGATCGCCTGGGGCAAAAAAATTGACCAAGGCACAAAACCGACAAACACGACTAAAAAGTAAAAAAACCAGGGAGCCGAATGCCCATTCACCACGCTGGTAAAGCGATCGAGGTTGTGATATCCAAAAAAAGAATCAATATAGGCGCGGCCATTGGCTAAAATCACCAGCACATACCAGGGCACCGTTATCAGCAAAAAGAGCAGCAGCCCCGGCAACAGCCGCAGTTCGGCCAAAACCTCTCTGAGCCTGCCCACATAGAGCAAAAAGCCAATCACAATCAGACTGGGCAATACGACCCCCACAGGGCCTTTTGCCAAAACTGCCAACGCCATGCCGACATAGAAACTGAAATACCACTTTGTTTGACGGCTGGGCTGCTCTGGCTGGGCATACCCCATAAAAAACGCCAGCAGCGCTGCCCCCATGCAGCCGCTCAGCAACATGTCAGAAACGCCAATATGCGCCCACGCAATGGTCTCCGGGTTAAGGGCAATTAGCGCTGACCCAATAAACGCCGACAGCCAAAGCGTGTTTTGACTCTGATGGCTCAGCCCCGTGCCCCCGCTTGCAGTGATTGCGGTTGCCTGGTTGGGCTGCGCAAAGCCAAAGCGCCGTAAGACATAAAAGCCCAAAGCGGTAAGCGCTGTCGCCGCGATCGCCGAGGGCAAGCGTACCGTCCACTCGCTCACACCTGCTAGATGAAAGGCGATCGCCATCAGCCAGTACACCAAAGGCGGCTTATCAAAGCGGGTTTCGCCGTTAAAATAAGGCGTCACCCAGTCGCCCGTTTCATACATCTGGCGCGAGGCTTCGGCAAATAGCGGTTCTGTTTCGTCAATTAGCCCTACGCTACCCAGCTTCCAGCCAAACGCAATCCAGCCCACCACCGCTAGCCACAGCACTGAAAAGGCGATGGCAAAGCCGGGATGGGTTCTGAGCTGTTTGAGTAGCGAAGCAAGCAAAGTTTGACGTTTCATGCAGAATGCTGGCGTTGAATTAAGAACGAGCCGGGGGATTTTGCCTTTTGGGTCATCACCCAAAGCCACTTTTTGCCCTAAAGCCGATATAGCCTGGGTTATGGCGACGCAAACCGCCCCTAGCCATTAGCGGCTGCAAAGGGGAACCGCTCGATCCTATCAGGCGACGGCTACCGATTGACCTTCTACAATGGGTTAATGGGTTTTTAGAAAATAGAGAGTGACCCCGACCTATGCCGCTGCCAATTGTTGCTATTGTGGGACGCCCCAACGTGGGCAAATCGACCCTGGTGAATCGTCTGACTGGCGAGCGGGAGGCGATTGTTCACGATCAGCCCGGTGTGACCCGCGATCGCACGTATCGGCCCGCTTTTTGGGGCGATCGCGAATTTATGGTAGTCGATACGGGGGGCTTAGTGTTTGATGACGACACCGAATTTTTGCCCTACATTCGCGAACAAGCCGCTATGGCGATGAGCGAAGCCAGCGCCGCCATTATGGTGGTAGACGGACAACACGGCCCGACTGATGCTGATACCGAAATCGCTGACTGGCTGCGGCAGCAAAATGTGCCTGTGCTGCTGGCTGTTAACAAATGCGAGTCGCCAGAGCAAGGGCTAATGCAGGCGGCTCAGTTTTGGGAATTGGGCATAGGAGAGCCTTATCCGATTTCGGGTATTCACGGCAACGGTACCGGAGAACTGTTAGAGCAACTGGTTGAATATTTGCCGACGGTTGCGGCTGAGGCAGACGATGCAGAAATTCGCGTAGCCATCATTGGTCGCCCCAATGTCGGCAAATCCAGCTTGCTGAATGCCTTTGTGGGCAACATGCGCTCTATTGTTAGCCCCATTTCAGGCACCACGCGCGATGCGATCGATACCGTGGTGACGCGAGGAGAGCAAACGTATCGCCTGGTAGATACGGCGGGAATTCGCAAAAAAAAGCAGGTGGAATACGGCACCGAGTTTTTTAGCGTCAATCGGGCGTTTAAGGCCATTCGCCGCGCCGATGTGGTGCTGTTGGTCATTGATGCGATCGATGGCGTCACCGAGCAAGATCAAAAACTGGCTGGTCGGATTGAAGAAGAAGGCAAAGCCTGCATCATTGTGGTGAATAAGTGGGATGCGATCGAAAAAGACTCCCACACTATTTATGACCACAAACGCGACATTAGCGCCAAACTCTATTTCATAGACTGGGCGGAGGTGATTTTTACCAGTGCGCTCACAGGGCAGCGCGTTACTAAAATTTTAGACTTGGTAGATTTGGCAGTCGATCAGCATCGCCGCCGCGTTACAACGGCTGTAGTCAACGAAGTGCTCGAAGAAGCGGTACGCTGGCATACGCCGCCGACCACTCGCCAGGGACGGCAAGGCCGAATTTACTACGGTACGCAGGTGACGGCTCAGCCTCCTTCTTTTACCTTGTTTGTCAACGATCCCAAGCTCATTACCGAAAATTATCGTCGCTACATTGAACGGCAGTTTCGAGAAAATTTGGGTTTTGAAGGGACGCCCATTCGCCTCTTCTGGCGAGGTAAGAAAATGCGCGAGCTAGAACGCGGTAGTGCTAACCGGGCAACTAAGGTTTAAGCGATGGATTTACTGCGATCGCTGCCTTTAGGGCTTTACCTAGAGCAACCCGTTACCTGGCTACATCAGCTAGATGCACGGATCAAAATGGTCTGGCTGATGAGTTTTTTGGCTGCGCCGATTTTAGCCAATGACCTGTGGCGTTGTCTTTTAGTGGCGTTGCTGATTTTGCTAACCCTCAGCGCTCGTATTCCGCTGCGGGTTTGGCGGCAGCAAATGGGGTGGTTACTTCTGTTGGGGATTTTGGTTTTTTTGCTGACGATGGTGACCCCCGATGGTCTGGCAATTACGCAACAGCCTCGCTTGCCAACGCCCGAAGCGATCGTAGCTTTAAATCCACCGCCAGAGTCGCTGCCGCCGCTGGCTCAGCCTACGGGGTATGACTATATTTTGTTTCACCAAGGCCCCTTGACCGTTAGCCAGCAGTCTTTTACTTTGGCGATTCGAGTCAGTACGCTACTATTTACCTTAATCTACGCAACCAACCTGTTTTTGCTCACCACTGCGCCAGAGGAAATTACGGCTGCTCTAGAAGACCTGATGCAGCCGCTCAAGTATTTAGGCTTGCCAGTGACAGAGGTGGCTTTGACCGTGACGCTGGCGTTGCGGTTTATTCCCTTAGTGCTAGAGGAAATCCAAAACCTGGTGCGTTCTGTGCGCACCCGCGCAATCAACTGGAAAAAGCTGGGTCTGCGTCGAGCCGTTCAAATCTGGCTGATGGTGGCCGAACGCCTGCTAGAAAACCTGTTGCTCAGGGCAGAACAAATTGCTTCCGCCATGCAGGTACGAGGCTTTACCAGTCCCAATCAGCATCGGGTTGCTTGGCATCAGCTACGGCTGCGGTTTTGGGATTGGATTGCCTTTGCGGGGGTAGTTGGTTTTTGGTGGGTGCGTCTACTCTGGGGTGGAGAAGCGATTTGAGTGGCTTGCAGCCTTGGCACTGGCGATCGCAGCCTTTGTGCCAGCAGACGGGATCAGAGGTGTTTGCAGCTTTGTTTTTGTCAGCGGGGGCTAACCCTGGTGAGCCAGGGCAGATTGCAACGCTGCTAGAAAGTCCTGGTACTGGCTCAGCTAGTCCCCTAAGTCGGTATTCTATCTGTGCTGGGCCACCGCGCTGCATAGACGGCCAAGCCCAAGTATGGACGCCACCGCTGGGGCAGATTTTGCCGACGCTGCGATCGCGCTTGGGACGCTCTCTAGCTGATACTTCAACTGCTGAGCCACCCGCCGATCTGCCGTTTCAAGGGGGCTGGCTAGGCTGGCTGGGGTATGACCTGGCTTGGGAAATTGAACAACTTCCCTGGCTAAAGCCAGAGGGTTTGCCCTTTCCGGTGGCCTTTTGGTATGAGCCTGCGGAGTTTGCCGTGCTAGACCATCAGCAGCAAGTTTTGTGGCTAGCCACTACTCAAGCAGCCCGCCTAGATGCGTTGCAACAACGATTAGAACAAGCCGATCCCCAGGCGATCGCTGGGGAAAAACTACTGGCTAGTCCTCAAAAGCTGCAAGTTGGCTTTACCCAAGCTGACTACGAAGCGGCAGTGCGACAAGCTCAAAATCATATTCAAGCAGGCGATATTTTTCAGGCCAATTTGTCGCTGCGCTTTTCTACTCAAGTTGATCAATCTCCTTGGCAAATTTACGCTCAGCTTCAAAAGATTAACCCTTCTCCGTTTGCTAGCTACTGGCAGACCCCTTGGGGATCAGTCGTTAGCTGTTCGCCAGAACGGTTGGTTCAGCTCCAGGGTAGCCAAGCCCAAACCCGCCCTATTGCCGGAACGCGATCGCGGGGCGCTAGCGCGGCGCAAGACCAGGCCCAAGCCGATGATTTGCTCAGCAACGAAAAAGAAATCGCTGAACACGTCATGCTAGTCGATCTCGAACGCAACGATCTCGGTCGGGTTTGCCAGTGGGGATCAATCAAAGTAGACGAACTGCTGAGCATTGAACGCTATAGCCATGTCATGCATTTAGTCAGCAATGTGCGAGGTCAGCTCAGAGCCGATCAAGATGCAATGACGCTGATTCAGGCTTTGTTTCCGGGGGGAACGATTACAGGCTGTCCAAAAATCCGCTGCATGGAGATCATCGAACAGCTAGAACCCGTACGCCGCAGTTTGTTCTATGGTTCCTGTGGCTACTTAGATTGGCGCGGCAACCTAGATCTCAATATCTTGATTCGGACGCTGCTGCTAGCACCTCAACCCTCTGCCGCGATCGCTTATCAGGTTTGGGGACAGGTTGGCGCTGGTATTGTAGCCGATAGCGATCCAACGCGGGAGTGGCTAGAATCTTTGCAAAAAGCCAAAGCCCAACTCCTTTCTTTAGGGGCTTCCCCTCACTTTAATTAGCTTAAAAAGTTCTGAAAGAACCATTGGGATCTAAAAATTGTATCAGCGCTGCTCTCAATACTAAAAAGTAGATGTGGCTGATAGAAAAACTGAACTTTATCGCGATCGCATCTACCTAACCTGCCTGTCAAAACCTGTTCAGCCATACCAAAACTAGACAATAATCTGAGATTTGTTTATTGAATAAATATTCAAAAAGGCTTTTTTATGCGTTAATACAGCTAAATAATCAATTTTTTTTGTGAATTTTTTCTGGTTCAAGCTTGAGAACCGCTGTTTTCTCTAGTTTTTTGTGACCAGTTTGACATAAAGTATTGAGATGATTTGGCCTACTATAGCTCCTCTGCCTGAATGAGCACTGAAAACTATCTCAATCATCCAACCTTTGGTCTGCTCTTCAGAGTTTGCTTAGTGGATGGATCGAAGGAACTGTTCGCAACGCTTTATGCCCAGCGATTGTTCTTTCTCGTCACAACAAGCAGTTCTAACGGGCTAATATTTGAGCCGATTGGACGGGGCGATGCCCGCATGTTGCTAGAAAATCGCCTGCGAATTCTCCGGCGAGCTGGCCAATATTCGGAGTACGATCAGCTGCAGAAGACCTACCAGCAAACGTTTAAATGACTTCTCCGGCTGCCGCTGGCAACATTGCAGATCGAATTCGTCAGGTTAAAAAAGAGTTGCCCGCTTCAGTTCGTCTGATTGCCGTTACGAAAAAGTTTCCGGCGGCTGTTGTGCGAATGGCTTATGAAGCGGGAATTCGTGATTTTGGCGAAAGTCAGGTTCAAGAAGCTGAGCAAAAGCAGGCAGAGCTTGCCGATCTAGCAGATATTACCTGGCACCTGATTGGACATTTACAAAGTAACAAAGCCCGCAAAGCGATCGCTCAATTTCAGTGGATACATTCGATCGACAGCCTCAAGCTAGCCCAACGCCTAGATCAAATTGCGGCTGAATTAGGGCGATCGCCCCAGTGTTGTTTGCAGGTGAAGCTGGCTCCCGATCCGGCTAAATATGGCTTTACCCTCCCCGAACTGATGCAGGCGTTATCAGCCCTCAACCAGCTACGGCACTTGCAAATGGTTGGGTTAATGACGATTCCCCCGTATGGGTTGCCCGCGGCTGAAACACAGGCTATTTTCGATCAGCTACGCCAGCTACAAGCCGACATCAACCAGCAAAAGCACTCCCAGCTTCAAATCAAACAGCTATCGATGGGCATGTCAGGCGACTATCCCCTTGCGATCGCTGCGGGTGCAACCATGATTCGGCTAGGCACCCAGTTATTTGGTTCTCGAACCCTGTAAGGAACCTTTTAGGTAGCTTTTTGCGACTATTCATTCAGGCCAAAACCCTAGGCTGCTGTTGCCGTACAGCTGATTTTTTAACTAAATATTAATTGATCACCATCTCAAAGATTTTCATGTATACTGTGGACTCAATGTTCCGCATTTGCAGGGGCGAGGGTAGCGTCAGCGCCTAGGGCTGAGTCAGGTCTGCGCCTTAAGCTAAATTTCAACTTTCATTGGGAGTACTTTCATTCGATTTAAAGAGCCATTTAACCTGCTTCGGATCTATAGTATGGAACGGGAAACTTGGCTACTATCGAATGCTTAGTCTCCGAGTCTTCTAAAAGTAACCAGACTTTAGAAGTTAAGTTTGCCAAGTTGAATCTATTCATGATGGAGTGTAAGCCGTGAGTAATCTGTTTTCTAAGCTGCGGGATTTTGTTGGACTCAATGATCCAGCAGATTACGAATATGAATACGACGAAATGGATGGAGGCGAATACCAAAGCCTCTATCAAGAAGAAAACCCGGCACCGAGTCCTGAACCTCCTCAGCCCATGCCGCAAGAGGAGCCTCGTGCTCGCCGTCGTGTTGTACGAGAGCGCATCATGTCTACTGAGCCTGGAATGGTTTCTATGAATAATGTGATTGGTATGCCTGGAGCAATGAACGGTGTGTCCGAAGTCGTGGTGATGGAGCCTCGCTCCTTTGAAGAAATGCCGCAGGCTATTCAGGCTCTGCGTGAGCGCAAATCGGTTGTGCTTAATCTAACAATTATGGATCCCGATCAGGCGCAGAGAGCCGTAGATTTCGTAGCGGGGGGAACCTACGCTATGGACGGCCACCAAGAGCGCATCGGCGAAAGTATTTTCTTGTTTACGCCCAACTGCGTACAGGTCAGCACGCCTTCTGAAATTGAAGACGATATGCCGCTCACCCACGTACCGCCAGCGCCCGCCCCTCGTCAGGCTCCTCCTACCCCCGCTTGGGCGTCGGAACAGCAAGCACGCATGGCGTAAGCGTGAGCGTCCACGCAAATTCCTGATGAATGGAAAACAGGCAGTCTAGAGAATTGACTCATGACCAAAAGCCAATTTGGCAATCTGCCAGATTTAGCTTAAGCAAAGTGATAAATTGCTCAGGAGGCAAAGATCCAGTTGCCTGAAAAACTTGGCATTATTGGTGGCGGGGTAATGGGGGAAGCCCTTTTATCCCGCCTTATTGCGGCAGGTATCTATGAAGCTGGCGAGGTCGTCGTCAGCGATCCGGCGGCTGAGCGAAGACAAAAACTCGCGGCTAGTTACGGGGTCAACACCACGCCGGATAACCAACAGGCGCTAAACGCCACTGAAACCGTCTTGTTAGCGGTTAAGCCTCAAATTTTTGCAGCCGTTGCCGCCACCGTGGCTGAGGTTCCGGGTGAAAAGCCGCTGCTCGTTTCAATTATGGCTGGTGTGCCCCTCGCTAGCTTAGCGGCAGCTTTTCCGGGCTGGCCTCTGGTTCGCGCCATGCCCAACACGCCCGCTACGGTTGGTGCCGGGATGACCGCGATCGCGTTAGGGCCGCAAGTCACCCCCGACCAGCAAGCCCTGGCAAAGCAGCTTTTTAGCTCAGTGGGCGAAGTGGTCGAAGTGGCTGAATCCTTGATGGACGCCGTTACTGGGCTTTCAGGATCCGGCCCTGGTTATGTCGCCATTATGATTGAAGCCCTCGCTGATGGGGGTGTGGCGGCTGGACTGCCAAGGGCGATCGCGCTGCAGCTTGCCATTCAAACCGTTAAGGGAACGGCTGAGCTGCTGCAAACCGAAAACTTGCACCCCGCTGTGCTCAAAGACCGGGTGACCAGTCCTGGTGGCACCACGATTGCAGGTATTGCCTGCTTAGAGTCGCTAGGGTTGCGTACGGCCTTAATAGAAGCGGTACGCACGGCTTGTCAGCGTGCTAAAGAACTCGGAGCGTAGTTAGAGTGGACATTACTCATTTACTCGTCCAGGTTATTATTGCCATCGTCTGTGCAGGGCTTGCCAATCTACTGGTGCCGCGTCGTATCCCTGGTAAGCTGGTGGGGCTGGTTTTGATTGGCCTCGCTGGTGTTTGGGTGGGCCGCTGGAGCGCTGACTATCTGAGCCAGCAGTTTGGCTTGAACTGGGCGTTTTTAGAATGGCAACTGCAGGGGGTAGAGATTGTTCCTGCAATTATTGGCTGTGCCATTGTGCTGTATGTCGTAACGGCCTTTCTCAGTTGGGGCCGATATGGCGGTCGAGGCTAAACAAGGATATTGATTTGTAAGCCAAAAGCAGAAGGAAAGCTTGACGGCTTCAAAACACTGCTGCGCTCAGCGCGATTTAGGCTTGGGGGCTTTGGCTGCTGCGGTTACTGCCTAATCGCGGTTCAGTACCCGCTAAAATGCGGCGGATGTTGCTTTGGTGGCGCAGGATGACGTATAAACCGCCTGCCAACCCCAACAGCGCATAGGGTAAGGGCTGGTGAGTTACCACCATTAAAACAAACGCGGCGATCGCTGCACCTACTGAACTGAGCGAAACAATCCGCGAAATTGCTAAAACGCCGATAAAAACAAACAGAGCACCGATGGCTACAGGCCAAGCCATCGCCAGCAGGATGCCTAAACCAGAGGCGGCTGATTTGCCACCCATAAAGTTAATCCAGACCGAACGGCTATGGCCGATTAGCACCAGCAGGCTAGCGGCTGTAACAATCCAAGCGATCGCGCCGGGGCTAACAGACAACTCTGCCTGAGCGGCAACCCAGGGATAACCATATTTTGCCAGCAGAACTGCGGCTGAGCCTTTTAAAACGTCAATAGCCAAAACAGCTAAAGCGGCTCCTTTGCCGACGTTGCGTAAGACGTTAGTAGCGCCAGTACCCCCCGATCCATACTGGCGAATATCAATTCCCTTCAGGGCTTTAGCCACTAAATAACCCGTTGGAATTGAGCCGAAGAGGTATGCTGCCAACAAAAATAGGCCAATGATGATCCCGCTCACAAACCGACCGCTCCTGTGGTATCGCCAGTATCAGTTTAGAAGGTTACGGCAGGGGTTTACTCAAACATTGACTTATTTTGCAAAGTCTCATGGCCGATGGGGATCAAAAATCGTATTCCGGAATGGGATTAGCAGGATCAGGAGCAAACGCCAGCCATAGCGGAAACTGGAGCAGCGACAAACTAATTTTGTCTTCAGATTCATCGACAATTATCAGCGGCAGCAGCCCATTTTCTACCAGCCGATCAGCCCGCTGTACTAGCGGTTCCGCCGCTTCAAACAACATGACGCCGCGATTGGTGCCAAAGTCGGTGCGAGAAATGCCTAAGCAATCTTGCAACCCTCGTCGCCACTCGCCCAAACGCTCTGGAGTATTAGCCAAAACCAGCGATCGCAGACGACTACCATAGAGAGCATGTAGAATCGAAATTCCGGCGGAGGCAATCAACACGTTTTGAAGGCGGCTACCCATGCTTTTAATCGCTCCCCGTCCCCCTTGGGTAAAAAACCAGTTAGCAATGCGATCGGCATGAACGGGTTCAAACGTTCGGCGTAACTGCCAAACGGGGCCATAATAGTCAGGCCGGAGGCGATATTGGTCGATTAAGCTGCGGACTCGTTCGGTTTGTTCTTGAAACCGTTGGTTAGCAAAGCCAATCTCTAGGCGCGACTCGTCTGCAGCTCGTTCGCTGACTGGCTCTGGTGCCGGACGACTTGGCGCAGGCGAGAAGACTTCAGCCGGGGTGAGTTCTAGCTGTTCAGCCGCAGTGGCGAGATCTTGCAGACTGCCAACTAAATATTCTTTAAAGCCTTGTACTCGAATGGCTAAGTCTTGAGACACGCCCGCAAAGCTCGTTCTCATTTCTGCTCGAATGCGTTCTTGGCGGCGTTCTAACTGTTCAACTTCGGTTTTTAAGGTTTGACGCTGTTGCTCTAGTTCACTAAGGTTTTGGCGAATTAGACGACTCAGATCGCTTTGTAGCGTTTGCGCCTGGTCTTTAATGAGGCGGCTGTAGGTTGTCTTTAACTCTTCAATACTGCGTTTTAGGTCTGCTTCTTGAGTCCGTAAACTGGCCACCTGCTGTTCTAGATTTGGTATAGCAGAACCACTAGATCCCCCAGTTGCCGCTGGAGCCGTTGTGTCGGAATTCGAGAAATTTTCTGCAGCCATGAACACTCTATAGGACTTAGACTAGGCAAACTGTAACACTGTGCGATTCAGCTTGGCGATTGATTTAAGAAAGCTAGGTGAGTGGCCAAAGCTGTTTGGAGTTGCTGCGGTGAAAACAGCATCGGCAAAAAATGAATGCTGTTGACCTCTTTGAAATAAAACAAAATAGGAACGGGAGGCCAGAAAATTTGCCAATTTTGCCACTCTTGATAGGGAAAGCAGCGAATCTGGCGATCGCTACGATAAACCTCTAGCGCCGTTTCTGTAAATGCCAGTCGAATCGTAGCCGCCTGAACCAGCAAAAACAGCCCAAAAAGGGCTAAGACGATGCCCAACCAAGGTTGCCACAGAAGAGAAAGCGCACCTAAGCCAATAAGGGCAGTTGGCAAGTTATAGCTAGGACTCAGCCGAGACGAAGCATCAACACGAGACGAGGTAGGTGTCATGGGGGTCTTCAATCAAATTGCTTACATTTTAGGGGACTCGGCTAGAAGTCGTACCGAAATACCTCAGCAGGGCAGCTACCGTTCAACCCTACTTCTGTTACTGGGTAGATGGCTGATAAAAGGCTAAAAGTTGCGCATAACGGCGCTCCCCGTACCCTGAAACATCAGCCAAGAAAGAAAAAAGTTGCTGATAAAGATCGCCAGTAAAGCAGTGACGACAGCAGTGGTTGTTGATTGACCGACTCCTTTAGCGCCCCCGGTGGTGGTTAATCCCCAGCTAGCGCCGATGATGGCAATCAGCACGCCAAAGACAAAGGCTTTAATCATGGCGCTAGCGAGATCCCAAACCGTCAAAAAGTTTTGAGCTGAGTCTAAAAAAACGGTTTGAGAGATGTTGTAAAGGTTCGTCGCTACGATTAGCCCGCCGCTCATACCTGTAATAAAAGAAAGCACGCTCAAAAGTGGCAGCATCAGCGCACAGGCAATCACTCGCGGAATTACTAAATAGTCGATAGGGTCGGTTTGCAACATTTGCAGAGCGTCAATTTGCTCGGTTACCTGCATGGTGCCAATCTCGGCGGCAAAGGCTGAGCCGACCCGTCCGGCCAATACCACCGCCGTTAGCACCGGAGCCAGTTCCCTGGCCAAGGTTAGCGCTAAAACCCCGCCTACAGCCGTACCGGCTCCAAAGTTAATAAACTCGCGCGTCACTTGAATGGTAAAAACCATACCCACAAAGGAGGCCGTTACCAGCGCAATCAGCAATGACTCTGGGCCAACCGCAGCCATTTGTTCGACCGTATTGCGGCGATGGATGGGCCGGGAAATGAGATGAATAACTACTTGTCCGGCTAATAAAAACGCCGCTAGCAGACGCTGTCCCCAACGCTTAAGTCCAGATGAATCAACAGCTTGAGCCAAGGCTATCTCTCTTGCTATAGGGATATGAATGGATTTTGCGACACGAAAACCCGACAGCCAATGACGGGATTGACCTGACACTTGTAGCTTCACCATTGGAGCTACAAGTGTCAAGCCGTTTCTGAGAAACCATTACAGCACTTCAAAACGATATTTTATGAAGATTTAATTTTCTTCAAAACTCCCCAGCGGAGCAGCCGATCGCCTTTAAGGTAATAAAAAGGACATTTCTCAAGTTGTCTCACTAGAGACTCATTAGAGAATTGGAGACGCGATCGCTGTTATGACAAGTTGGCTACAGGTTCTTCGTTCGCTGATCTTGACTGCAATTGTCAGCTTTCTAATTCCTCTGGGTTTAATGGGGGCAGTGATCGGCCTTGTCTTGCTGGCGAACCACATCGCTCCGCTAGCAACGTTCAGCCAATTGATTTTGCAACGATTGCTCCAGTTTTTGGGGGTTTTTGGCGGCGGCGATGCCCTAGAAGGCATTTTGACCATTGGTTTAGCCTCTGGGGTAGTGGGGACGTTGTTTGATGCGTTTGCCTATTTTCGCTACTCTGGCTTACGCCGCTAGTGATCGCAAACACCCCTACCAGCGCTTATCCTGGAACAGGAGTCTCCATCTGAACGAGTTAACTTTTAATTTATGAACTTGCGTGCTTTTGGGTTTGCTGGCGTCAGTGGCAAATTCGCCTTAGCCAGAGAGTCTTTTAGTCGTCGCTTATGGCTGGTCTGGTTGCTGGTTATCTTATTATGGCTGAGTCCATTAGGCGCGATCGCGCAGGCTAGCAGCTCAATTCAGCCTTATCTCGATCGCGTCGCGGAACAGGTGAGTGAATTCACCTTAGACAATGGCATGAAATTCATTGTCCTAGAGCGTCACCAGGCTCCAGTGGTTTCGTTTATGCTGTATGCCGACGTGGGAGCCGTTGACGAACCTGTTGGCAAAACTGGCGTTGCTCATTATTTAGAGCACCTGGCCTTTAAAGGCACGCAGCAGATCGGCACTACCAACTACGCGGCTGAGCAGGCATTGTTTGAGCAGATGGATACCCAGTTCAAAGCGCTGCTAGCTGCTGAGAGCGCCGATAATGCTGAGCAAGCAGCGGCCATCCGCGAACAGCTAGAAACCCTGCGCCAAGAGGCAAACACCTACGTCGAGCAAAACAAGTACGGTCAAATTATTGAACAGGCTGGCGGCGTCGGCCTAAATGCCACAACCGGAGCCGATGCTACCCGCTATTTTTATAGCTTGCCTTCTAACAAGCTAGAGTTGTGGATGTCGTTAGAGTCGGAACGGTTTTTAGAGCCTGTCTTTCGCCAGTTCTACGAAGAGAAAGAAGTCATTTTAGAAGAACGCCGTATGCGGGTAGACAACTCCCCCATCGGCTTAATGATTGAAACCTTTTTAGATACCGCCTTTGAAACTAGCCCCTACGGTCGGCCAGTAATTGGCTACGAATCTGATCTCTACCAGGTCAGCCGTCAGGATATTCAAGATTTTTTTGATACCTACTATGGGCCAAGCAATTTGGTCGCAGCCATTGTCGGCGATGTATCCACCTCGACCGTTCAGCAACTGGCCGAAACTTACTTTGGTCGTTTTCAAAGCCGTGCCCTGCCACCCACGGTAGAGGTCAACGAGCCTCCACAGCGATCGCCAAAAGAATTCACCTTAGAGTTGCCTTCTCAACCCTGGTACTTAGAGGGCTACCATCGCCCAGCCCTGAGCGATCCTAACCACGTTGTCTACGGTATTATCGACGACTTGTTAGTCGGGGGGCGAACTTCTCGCCTGTACCAGGCGCTTGTAGATGATAATCAGGTAGCGCTAGATATTGGCAGTATTAACGGTCTACCCGGCGATAAATATCCTAGCCTCTTTTTAATCTACGCCCTTACCGCTCCCAATCACACGGTTGATGAAGTTGCTACGCTTCTAGAAGCCGAACTCGATAGTCTTAAAACCGAACCTGTAGCTGAAGCCGAACTCGATCGGGTAAAAACCCAAGCGCGGGCTAGTTTAATCCGTTCTCTCAACTCAAACCAGGGCTTAGCCTCACGCTTGGCCGAATACGAAGCTAAAACGGGTAGCTGGCGTAACGCCTTTACTGAAATTGAAGCGATCGAATCCGTCAGTGCGGCTGATGTGCAGCAAGTAGCCCAGCAGCTATTTCAGCCCCAAAACCGTACCGTGGGTCGGTTGATCTCGGCTGAATAGCGCTTGAAACTAACGGTGACTGATCGACTGGGTGATTGATTTGCCGTTGGTTTGTGGGAATGTCAGCATTTTTTGTTCGTTTGTGCTTAGTCTAGAGTGGAAGATTTTGTCAATGCAGTGGTCTAAGATTGCTCGACAGCGCTGGCAACGACGGTTTTTACCCGCCGCCTTGCTTAGCATCATGGCTTTGGTGAGTGTGGTGGTTTTGGGCTGGCAGCCAGCAGCCGTAGCCAACGAAGCCCGCCACTATACAGAACTGGAATTTCCGCCGTTGGGCGAAGTGCAAATTCCTCCCTATGAGCGCTACGAGCTAGAAAATGGGCTGGTGGTCTACTTGATGGAGGATCACGAACTGCCGCTCATTAGCGGCTCGGCCACATTTCGCACCGGAGAACGCTACGAACCCGGTAATCAAGTCGGGCTAGCCAACGTAGTCGGCGAAGCCATGCGCTTAGGTGGAACCCGCAGCCATAGCCCTGATGAACTCAATCAGCTTTTAGAACAGCGCGCCGCTGCGATTGAAACGGGCATTGACACCACGGCAGGCTCAGCTAGCTTTAGTGCGCTATCAGATGATACGGAGACCGTGTTCGAGCTGTTTTCTGAGGTCGTTCGCTATCCGGCTTTTGATCCCGAAAAAATTGATTTTCTCAAAAATCAGTATCGAGGGGGCATTGCCCGTCGTAACGATGACCCCGATGAAATTGCCCAGCGAGAGTTTCTCAAGCTGGTTTATGGTAGCGACAGCCCATACTCACGCACGATTGAGTACGAAACGCTCAACAATTTTGAGCGGCAAGATATTTTGTCGTTTTATCAAGCCTCTGTGCAGCCTGGGCAAACCATTCTTGGCATTGTGGGAGATTTTGACCCCGCAGCTATGAAAGCCCTGATTGCTGAGTATTTTGGCGACTGGCAGGGCGAATCTAGTTCTGCCTATGCGTTTGATCTACCCACTGTGGCTCAGGCAAAAACGGGCGTTTTTCTGGTTGATCAGCCCCAACTGACGCAAAGCTCGGTGCAAATTGGTCACTTGGGCGGTCAACTCAATGGCGAAGACTATCCGGCTATGTCCGTCCTCAATGAGGTTCTCAATGGCTTTAGCGGTCGTTTGTTTAACCAAGTGCGATCGCAGCAAGGTTTAGCTTATGTTGTCTATGCTTTTTGGTCAGCCCGCTACGACTATCCAGGAACGTTTACCGGGGGTGGGCAAACCCGCTCAGAAGCCACGGTGCCTTTTGTCAAAGCGGTGCTGGCTCAGCTCGAAACCATTAGAAGCACCCCGATTACCGCTTTAGAACTCAAGCAGGCCAAAGACTCGGTATTAAATAGCTTTGTGTTTAATTTTCAAAGCCCGGATCAAACGCTGTCGCGCTTAATTCGATACGAATACTATGGCTATCCGTCCGACTTTGTTTTTCGCTTTCAGCAAGCTATTGCCGCTGTGGCTGTAGAAGACGTGCTGCAAGCTGCACAAACTAATCTTCATCCGGATCAGCTAGTGATCCTAGTAGTTGGGAATGCGGCTGAAATTCAGCCACCGCTTTCCAGCTTGACGAAAGATACGGTTACTCAAATCGATATTACAATTCCGCAGCCCAGCGCTTAGGCTACCAACAGCAGCAACAGACCCTGGATCAGCTGATGGCTGTCCAGGGCACGCTACTCTTCAATGTCTGAAGAAATTTCTGAAGATGGGTTTTGTCGCTTCTCTGCTGGCTTTGGCTCCGCAGCCGATGTTTTGGCTGAGGGAGACTGACGCTGCTTACGAAGTTGCTTAGCCCGCTGCTGTAGCTGGCTAAAGTATTCGGTTTCGGCAATTTCTGAAACTTGACGTTCGACCTTAACCGTATCAATCTCAATATTGAGTCTCAAGAAGTTTTTAACCTGTCGATAAACAGCTTGCCCATAAGAACTGTGATGAAAGCGATCGACGAGAACGACGCCACTGGCTGAAATCAGCACAGCCAGCGCTGGCGGTATCAGTGGAATCCAGCCCCCTTGCAGAAAAAGCCAAAAGACCAGACCATACAGTATGCCATTGAGCAAGAACAGCCCTGAGCCAAACCAGAGCGGATGGCGAATGAACCAGGCGAAGACGCCACCTACCAGCCCCCAGCCCACAATCCAAGCGGCTTCCTGCCGATTTGACCAAGCCCAAATCAAAGGCCGACCGTCAAGGACGGCGCTGAGAATTTGACTCACCGATTGAGCGTGGACAAGCACACCCGGCATTTTTTGCTGGTCTTGCAGACCGCCGCTATAGGGTGTATAAAATTCGTCCTTAGCCTGAGGCGTTGTCAAACCTATCAGCACAATGCGATCGCGAATTAATTCTGGCTTCACCTGTCCGGCTAAGACCTGACCCAACGTTACCTGAGGAGCCACTTGTTTGGCCGAGCGGTAATTAAGTAAGAGCTGATAGCCATTATCGTCTACCTGCTGATATCCCCCCATGCCTTGGCGAAAGCGATTGAGCCTAACCGAGTCAAGCTGAATCGTCTCCGTCTCGGTGAGCTGAGGTTCGATGCCCCGCGCTGCCAAATATCTCAGGGCAAGCTGTAGACCAAATGACAAGATAACGTCTGACCCATTACAACGATGCTGTAGCGGCAGCACGTCTTCAAAGGGTTCTGGTGTGGCCACCAACAGGTTACGGCGCAAAATCCCGCCTGGATCGACAACGATGTCAGAAAAACCAACGGCTGTAGGGGCGACATCGGCTGGCGGTGCAATACCGGGATCTTCAGCACTGCTGAGTTTGCAAACCGGAATAATCCGGTCACTTGCGTGCAACTGCCTCAGTAAGGCTACGTGTCCAGAACCAATGGGTACATCCCGAAATATATCTAGACCGATAACTTCGGGTTCATCAGCTAGCAGCTTGGCTAATAAGTCAGCAATGGTTTGATCTTGAATCGGCCACTCACGACGAGTCTGAATGTCGTTTTCGGTAATGCCGACAATCAAGAGACGCGGATCGGGGCCGCGGTCGGGGCGGATGCGGATGAGCTGATCGTAGGCGGCTAATTCTAGACCCTGCAACAACCCTAGCGATCGCCCGCCAATCACGGCTGCGCTTAGCAACAAACTGGTCAAACAAGCTGTCTGTAGAAAAGGGGCAAGTTTTGTCCAGGCTAGCCGAGGTAGCCCAGCTCGTAGCTGCTTAAAAGGAGGGGGGAGGGCCATCAGCAACAACAGTTACAGCAGGTCTGATCTTTACTTTTAAGCTTAGTGCCAACAAATGCGATTCGCCCATTGCTTAGCCGTTCTACCGTGTGCCAAACCCACAGGCAGGGGGAAATCTAAAGCTAGGATGAATGTTTTGCGGAGAAAACAAAATTCTGCTGAAGATTTTTGCGGACAGGAACGGTATGTCGCGAAGTATGGACTAGACAGCCCCTGAGCTTTTGAGCGATCGCGACTGATAGCAAATCTAGCCCCTTACGAAATCGGCTCAACTATGAAAACCGCTATCTCTTCCTGGTACAAAGTCTCAACTATTTTCCTCATTGGTCTTTCGGCTGCTGCTGCCCTAGCCGCTAATGTCCAGGCAAGTTTGAGCTTTAACTCACCTGATTTACAGGCACCCGGCAACCGCGAAGCGGGAGCCTCCCGCAGCAACGATAGCTGCCTGATCGCTTCTAACCAAAGCCCGACTGAGCTAGTGGCTCTTATGCCAAATACAAATATTGGCTTAACCACCGAAGCTTTGCCCACCTTTTACGTTTACGTACCGCCTAATCAGGCCAATCAGCTAGAGTTTCTCCTCTACGAAGAGGCTACCAATCGCCTAGTCTATCAAAAGTCTTTCGCAGCGCAATCTACCTCTGGCGAAGTGATCGCGATTGACTTGTCCGAGGCAGATAGCCAGCCCTCCCTAGCCGTCGATCACAACTACTATTGGTACTTCTCGGTTGTGTGTAGCCCAGAGCGACCCGACGAAAACCTGGTAGTAGAAAGCAACATTCGCCGGATTGCGCCGAGTGCAGACCTCACTCAACAACTGGCAAATGCTCAGCTTCAAGAACGTCCAGGCATTTATGCCGAGGCGGGCGTTTGGTATGAGGCGCTCGCAGCCTTGGAAGCGATAGATCCACAGCAGGCAGTTTTACAACGGCGATCGCTGTTGCAGTCAGTCGGTTTAGCAGATTTGGCTAATCAAGTGGTTTGGCGCTAGTCAATCAGCGATTATTCAAAACGTAAATTATTTAGTAGATCAATGCGCCATTTGGCCTACTGATCTACTAAGATTGACTGAAATACCTTTAATTAGTCAGCCAAAGAAAAATATTTTTTTGTTTATCTAACGGCTTCTAATTTTAGCTGCTCAGCAAAACTACGATCGGTAAAATTAACCAGCAAAAAATAAGCAAAGTCCGCAAAACCACTGCAATTGCTAAACAATGACGATTTTTTCTGTGTTTGAAAAAATCCAACCGTTTTACCTCGCTATTAGCGTATGCGTAGTTGCTCTAGATAAACAACTCAAATTTGTAATAAACCTTTCGAGATCTAAAAATACTGGTATTTTCCGAGTCGAGGCTTTTACAGATTACGCTTCTCGCCTAGGAAGTTAAGCTCTGAAAAGTAAGTTTCTTTATTTTTTTGAGCAGCTATGGCTTCCTTTTTGTCTCAGGTAAGTGCTTCGCTAGGTCTTACATCTATTACTCTTTTGTCTCTGGTTGGCTCCGCGCAAGCGTTCAGTTTCGTCAGCGAAGTTGAAGGGTCTTCTGCCAAGGGTGATATCTTCCTCAAGGCTGTTGTGTTAGAAACAGGCGAGCGGGTAGTGGTCGAAGATTTATCCTTTATCTCAGGAGCCACGATTGTCAGCAACGATGAGTTTTCTGGTGGAAATACAGGAGCTGCAAGTGCTGACAAAGGCGATGAAGCCACCACGGGGATTTCTCAAGAAGATGCTAACGCGGCTGAAATCGTCACGAACCTGACGACGGCTAACCTCAACAACATTGTGGATACCGAAGACAGCGGTAGCTTCCAAATTGATCTAGATTTTGCCCGCGCCATTGACAACCTGTTAATTTGGGAGCGCGGCAAAAACAGCGATTTAGGGGTTCAAGCACTGGATGATAACGGCAACCTGATTGGCAATTTCTTTAAGGTCAGCCGCGATTTGTGGACAGACGCTGGCTTCTCCATCGATACCATTGAAATTGGCAACGCTCAGGCAGTGGGTTCTTTTGGTCTAAACATTGCCCAAGATTTGGGTGTATCAGGCCCAGTTTCTAGAATTCGGTTTTCCAGCGAAAGCGGTTTTAATGGCCCTGACTGGAAGTTTGTGGGTACAGCAGCCGAGCGGGAGTCTCAGTCTGTTCCTGAACCCGGTTTGCTGCTAGGACTTGGCTTACTCAGCACCTTTTTGGTATCTAAGCGCTCTCGTCTGGCCTAGGCCACAAGCTATCGCCAAAGACAGAAGGCTAAAGACGGAAAGCAGCATAAACGGTTTTCTGTCAGTGGCTTTCTGCAATTTGAGTGCCTTGATCCTAACGACTACTGCTATAAAACTCAAAGCAGCAGAATGAGCCTTTCATTCTGCTGTTTTTGTTTGAGCGCAATGCCGCTATCACGTGGGGGAGAAGCGAGGATTTATAATGTAATCCCCTGCTTTTGCCTGTCTATGTCACCCCGGCCCCGAAAACGATTTGGCCAGCATTGGCTGAAGAGCGAAAAAGTGTTGCACCGAATTTTGGCGGCGGCTGAGGTGTCAAAGCGCGATCGCATTTTAGAGATTGGCCCAGGTACGGGCGTTTTAACCCGATGGCTCACTGCGCTGGCTGAGGCTGTCGTGGCGGTTGAGATCGATCGCGATTTATGCCAACGATTGCGCAGTCAGTTTGAAAAAGTTGACCAGTTCTTATTGCTAGAAGGGGATATTTTACAGCTTGATCTAGCCGATGAGCTAGCTGGGCAGCCTGACTTTTACCCGCTGAACAAAGTTGTTGCCAATATTCCGTACTACATTACGGCTCCGATTTTAGAAAAGCTATTAGGTAGCCTCACTCAGCCCAGGCCACAGCCTTTTGATCAAATTGTGCTGCTGATTCAGCGAGAGGTTGCCGATCGCCTTTATGCCCAACCCGGATCTAAAGTGTTTGGGGCGCTTTCGGTGAGGGTACAGTATTTGGCCTGTTGTGAACTGATTTGTCTGGTGCCAGCCAAAGCCTTTCAGCCACCGCCTAAGGTTGAGTCGGCGGTAGTACGGCTGCGACCACGACCGTTTTTGCCACGGGCTGAGAATCTACAGCTCTTTGATCAGCTCGTACAGTTAGGATTTAGTAGCCGACGTAAGATGCTGCGTAACAATCTTAAACCAGTCATTGAGCGCGATCAGTTGACGCCGCTTTTAGCGGCTTTGGAGGTGACGCCGACGGCACGCGCCGAAGAGCTAAGCGTTGAACAATGGGTCAGGTTAAGTAATAAGATTCAAGAGATTCACGCTAGCCGCTGCGATTAGCGGGGGACTGGTGCTGACTCAGTTCTATAACTGGAAATAGTTTCAGATGCGTTTTTATTCCTTGCAGGCGGCAGCAAAAATTAATTTGTATCTAGAGATTATTGGCGATCGCCCCGATGGTTTTCACGAACTGGTCATGATCATGCAGAGCGTCGCTTTAGCCGATCGCCTGACGGTGAGGACGATTGGTGTAGATGACATTCGCGTGCGCTGCAACCATCCTCAAGTGCCTGCCGATGAAACAAATTTGGCTTACCGAGCGGCTGCGCTGCTGGCGCAAGAATTTCCGACTCAGATTGCTAAATTTGGTGGGGTAGAAATTGTCATTGAAAAAAATATCCCCATTGGGGCTGGGCTGGCGGGTGGTTCTACCAATGCTGCTGCTGTGTTGGTGGGGCTGGATTTGCTGTGGCAGCTAGGGCTAACGCAGCTAGAACTACAAGATCTAGGGGCTAAGCTAGGGTCAGATGTTCCCTTCTGCATTATGGGGGGAACGGCGATCGCCACTGGACGGGGTGAAGAACTGGATACGCTGAGAGGACTCGATCAGCTCCATGTGGTTCTAGCCAAATATCAGAGCCTTGCGGTTTCTACCCCCTGGGCTTATCAGACCTATCGACAACAGTTTGGCGATCGCTATCTTAACGATCCGCAAAGGCGGCGAGAACGGCAACAACGTATTCACTCCGGGGCAATGGTTGCTGCCATCAGTCATCATGACTATGCCACGGTTGGTCAAGAACTTTGCAATGACTTTGAAAACGTAGTCTTGCCTGCTTACCCCCAGGTAGCCCAGCTCAAAGAAACTATGGCTAGTTTAGGTGGCTTGGGGACGCTGATGTCAGGTTCTGGCCCTACGGTTTTTACGCTGGTTGAAACGGCGGCTCAAGCTGCTGAAATGGCGACCCGGCTGCGACAGGCTATTCCGGACGAAGATTTGGGTATTTGGCCGACTCAATTAACGTCAACCAGTATTCAGCTAGAACCTTAGGATGAGGAGTGAGCCTACCCCAAGGCGATAGGATAAGAATATCAAGCCGTTGCTGAGGTAGAGTGATGACAGAGCCTTCCCCGAAGCTGCAAACCGACCGGGCGATCGCCACTGTTAGTCCGTGGCGCTGCTTTCTGGGTTCTTTGGTGGCAGGAGGTCTGGGTTGGTTGCTTTACCGCTTATTTAGTGCGATCGCCTTAACTTTTGCCAACAAGCCGATTGCTTCAACCAACGTGACCGCCATCAACATTGCTGCTGCCGTTCGCACGCTGGTTATGGGAATCGTAGCTTTAGGCGCAGGTGTTTTTGGGGTGGCTGCTTTAGGATTGTTTGCTTTAGGAATTCAAATTACACTACAGCGACTGCGAGGCCAGAAAACACCCTCAACCGATGCTTAAAGCAAGCTATCCGCAGTTTGCCGGAATCTTGCCGTTTACCTTTTGCTATGTATCTGGAGTTCTTCTTACGCCTTCAAACTGTTGAGCATAAAAGCTAGCATAGCGTCCGCCTTTAGCCAGCAGTTCTGGGTGAGTCCCCGACTCCACAATACGGCCCTTCTCTAAAAACAAAATGGTGTCTGCTCGTCGCACTGTGCTCAAACGATGGGCAATAATAAACACCGTGCGATTTTCCATTGCCCGCTCTAGAGCTTCTTGCACCAGCGCTTCCGATTCAGAATCAAGGGCAGAGGTCGCCTCATCTAAAATCAAAATGCGCGGATTAGATACCACTGCTCGGGCGATCGCCACTCGCTGCCGCTGACCACCAGAAAGCGTTGCGCCGCGTTCGCCTACCCAGGTTTGGTAGCCCTGAGAAAACTGACTGATAAAGTCGTGGGCATTGGCAATTTTGGCGGCAGCTTCAATGGTCTGCAAGTCTAAATCGGGTTGGCCATAGGCAATGTTTTGCGCAATCGTCCCGGAGAACAGCGTCGTCTCCTGGGGGACAACGCCGATCTGATGGCGCAAACTGGTGATTTTGACATCGCGAATGTCAATACCATCAATTAAGATTTGCCCGTCTTGCGGTTCATAAAAGCGCAGCAGTAAATTCATTAGCGTTGTTTTACCTGCCCCAGACGAGCCAACCAAGGCCACAACCTCACCCGGATGGGTGCGTAAACACAGATCTTGAATGACGGACTGATGATCGGTGTAAGCAAAGCTCACTTGCTGAAACTCCACTTTGCCCGTGACCGTTGGTAAAGCGATCGCATTGGGCTTGTCTTGCATCGTAGGGGCGATCGCCATCAGCTCAAAAATGCGTTCTACCGAGGCTTCTGCCTGCTTAAACTCGTTATAGTGCTGCGTAACCAGATCAATGGGATGCAATAACAACGCTACGGCTGTCAAAAAGCTGACAAACTCCTGCGGCGCTAAATTACCTTGCGAAATTTGCCAGCCGCCCAAGAAAAAGAGCAGCATGATGCTGATCGCTTCTAGAAAGCCCACCACCGGATACTGCACTGCCTTCAGCCGCTCGGCTCGGTAACGAGCGGTGCGATTGTGCTCAGCCTCGCGGTTAAAGCGCTCCACCTCATAAGCTTGTGCGGCAAACGCCTGCACTACCCGAATGCTGCCAAACACCTCAGTCAACAGAGCTGACAAGTTAGACACCTGAGTCTGGCTACGGCGCGAAAGAATTAACATTTGGTGCCCAAACCGACCAATCAACCAGCCCATCAGGGGTGCCAAAATCAAACCTGCCAGCGTCAGCGGCCAGTTGAGATACAGCATGTAGATAGGAATGGCAATTAGCTGTAGTCCCGATGAAACAAACTGCTGCGACATTTTGTGGACAATTTCGCCCACGCGATCAATATCTTCGGTCAGTCGGTAAGCCAGGTCGCCCGTCTGCGATCGCTCAAAATATCTCAGCCCCAGTTTGTGCAGATGAGCATAGACTTGTTTGCGTAAACTCAGTGCCACCTCCAGAGAGGCGCTGATCATCCAAATATTTTCCCAGTATTGAAAAACGCTGCGGACTAAAAAAACGACCGTGGCCAGCCCTAACCAGTAGGCAATTTCAGACACATTACCCTGGCCAATGTAAAGCGCTGCTTGTCCGGCCAAATAAGGCAACAGCAGCGTCATCAATACATAGCCAATAATGCAGGCTCCGCCGCTAGCAAATAACGACCAGTGAGGTTGCAAAAAAGGTAGAAGTTGCCAGTAGCTAGCTCGCGTTTTCATGCTGGAGTAATTTCCCTTTCTTTAGCTTTGGCCGCCTGAGCAGCTGCGTCAGCAGCCGACTCGCCCAGGTAAGCTAGCAATCGCTGGGCAATGCGATAAGAGGCACCAGGTGGCCCCAAGCGCTGGCGACCATTGGCTTGGCAAGCTTCGAGATAAGCTGAATCTTGCAGCGTGTCTACAACGCGCTGCGCTGCAAGCTTGAGGGTGGCAGCGGTTGCGGGGCCTTTGCCAATCGTTTGGGCAGAAAGACCCAAAAGCCGGGTCTGAGCCTCAGCAAACGCATAAGTAAACTGTGGGCCTTCACCGGGCACCTGAATGACGGGTTTCCCTAAGGCTACGGCTTGATCGACCGCTAACCCAGCCATGCCTAGCACCAAAGTTGTTTGGCACACAATATCGTTAAAAGCATCGGCATAGCACAAAATTTCAGCGGTTGGCTGGTCAGCTAAAGTCAGCCTGCCCGATTCGTGCTGCCACCCTTCCGCCTGCGCCATTTCGGAGAGTTGTTGCATCAAATCAGGTACCAAAGCGGCTCGAAACTGGATTTGGCCGGAACGCTGCCAGATTTCTCGTACCAATCGCAATTGCAGGCGAAAATTACGCACCGCTTCGGGTAAGCGAGAACCGGGCAACAGCGCTACCATCGGCAGATCTGGCTGAAGTTGCAGATCTTTGCCCGTGGGCACCAAGCGATCGAGCGAAGGAATACCGCCAAAGCGAACCTTTTCTAAGCCTTGCTTTCTCAAGTTTTCGGCGGTAAACGGGTCGCGGGTAAAAACTGTTAAGCAGCGGGGTGCCTTCAGCAAGCGAGAGATGATTGGCCCCAGGTACAAATTCTCTTCATACAGCGCTGACAGCGGTGAGATAAACGAAACGTAGGGACGACCGCTGAGATAAGCAAAGGCTTGCCCAACCTGGTCACCCGTAGCGTGGATTAAATCACAGGTGAGGGCATAGGTTTGCACAGCCCTCAATTGCCGCCAAGTCAGCCCCACCAGCCCTGATTGAATATCTTTCAGCAGCAGTAGCCGATTCATGTAAGTGAAGCCGCCTGAGGGCAGCGTTTGGGTCGGCCCGATAATCGGAATTTTTAAGCGCTGGTAGGCTGAGCCTTGCCCTACAATGGGCATTGCTGCCATCTCAAGCTCAGGACACAGCTCTTGCAGAGAGCGGATAATATGAGAGGAGTGATTATCCTCTCCGTGGCCGTTGCTGAGAAATAAGATTCGCTTAGGCATAGAAGCATTGAACCAGGGAACAAGCAGCCTGCGTAAGGCTGCTGCGTGAACAGGAATTAGCGCATTAGCAGTATACTGCGCAACGGTGGCTTGGCTGGAGAGGAGACGCAAAGGCCGTAGAAGGGCATATTGACCTATGCTAGAGACGAGACTTTACAACCTATTTGTTTAGCTTAGATTTTGCCTGCATTTGAATGCTCCGTATCAAAAATTTGACCTATCACCCAGCAGCTAGTGCTGTACCTATTCTGAAATCCATCAGCTTTGAGCTGTCGCCTCAGCAATTGGGGTTGATTATCGGGCCAAGTGGTTCGGGCAAAAGTACGCTGCTGGAAATTTTGGCTGGACTGGCGGCTCCTACAGCGGGTGAAATTTTCTGGCGTAGTCAAGAGCTAAATCCTGAGCTTTTGCGGCAGTTGGGGGGACTGGTTTTTCAGTTTCCAGAGCGACATTTTTGCGGTCATACCGTGCTTGAAGAATTGCGTTTGGGCCACCCTGAGCTAACGGCAGAGCGAATGAAGCAGGCGCTAAGTGCAGTCGGGTTAGAACAAATATCGCTAGAGGCTGGGCCTCATGCGTTGAGTGGGGGGCAGCAGCGACGTCTGGCGCTTGCGGTGCAGTTGATTCGTCAGCCCCACTTGCTGTTGCTAGATGAGCCGACGGCAGGGCTAGACTGGTCAATGCGGCAACAGCTGATCAGCCTACTGGCTCAACTCAAGCAGGACTGGAGCTTGCTAGTGGTGACCCATGATGCGGCAGAACTGGTGGGATTAGCCGATCGCTGCTGGACTTTACAAAATGGTGAACTCCAGTCGGCAAATCCTCAGCGTTTAGACAACTCTCCTTCGGCTCAGCCCATTGCTTAGTGAAGATCATGCCGTCTCTTGAGTTACTTGAGGATGAGACGATTTGGCGGCAAACGCTGGGCTGGCAGCCTTCGGCGGCACAGCAAGCTGTTTTTCAAAAGCTCTATGCTGAGGTTGTAGCTGCCAATCAGCAGTTTAATCTGACTCGTATCACTGAGCCAGCCGATTTTTGGGAGAAGCATCTTTGGGACTCGCTCAGTGGTTTAGCTCCGTGGCTAAATCCTGACTTTGCTTGGCAACTGCCGGATGCGTTGCGATCGCAGGCGCTACAAGTCGTTGATATTGGTACAGGGGCAGGGTTTCCGGGACTGCCTGCGGCGATCGCGCTGCCTCATTGGCAGGTGGTGCTACTCGATTCTACCCAGAAGAAAATTCGCTTCTTAGAGACGCTGGCGCAGACTTTGCATCTGCCTAACGTCAGGGGTTTGGCTGGTCGGGCGGAGACGGTGGGGCGACAGCCAAATTGGCGAGAGCGCTTTGATTTGGCTCTCGTACGCGCAGTCGGAACGGCTGCAACCTGTGCTGAATATGCGCTGCCACTGCTACGAAAGGGAGGCGTGGCGGTTCTCTATCGGGGGCAGTGGTCTGAAGCCGAAACTGAAACGCTACGGCCTGCAATCGAACAATTAGGAGGCGCGATCGCCCACCTTCAGCCTAGCCTGACGCCTTTGACTCAAGGCCAGCGCCATTGCCTATATGTGCAAAAGGTTCAGCCCACACCTGCCGAATTTCCTCGAGCGGTGGGGGTACCAGCGAAGCTACCCCTCTAACCCCGGTTTTTAATCGTCATTACCTGAACAATTTGCAAAGCGGTATCGCCAGAAATTTCGAGAATGCGATAGAGATCGTCTAAAAACGCTTGCTCTTGGGGCGTGACCGTCCCATCTGCTAGCACTAAATCGGTGGCAATGGCAAAAGCGGTTTCTCGCAATTCTGCGGGCAAAGAAACTTTAGCCAAGTTGATGAGCTTGCTGGGGCCTTGCTGCTTCAGCAGCCCTAACAACTTGTCAAATAGCCGATGCATCACATCGGTGGAAAAACTCCGAAACAACTGCATCCGAGCCAGTACCATGGTCATTTCTCGGCCTTCTTGCTCAGACAAATAGCCATCGGCGGCGATCGCCACCAAAGCCACAGCGGCAAATGCCTCGGCGGGACTCAGCGTAATATTTGTAATACCTGGTTCTGTTTTGAAAACGCCATCAAATAACCCCATATTCTCTTCTCCGCTGGCTGCTTTTACATATTGCCGTAGTTTTTAGGTAGCTTTCCCTTTATTTGACGATTGTTATAGTCGTTAGGCTCACGTTTGGGCTAGCGATCGCTAGGCTAGAGAAAGGTCATGGGGTTGATTGGCTACAAAGCGACTGATTGACTTTGCCACAATGGTCTGTCGCTAAAACGCCGTTGGCTCCAATTGACGATTTGCTCCCAAACTGGCCGGAACTGGCGATTCGTTTGTCTGGCACTGATCAATCGATTCATCTTTTTTAACTATGGCTCACCTCAAACAGCGCCGCCCGCAAAATGTGGCGGGTGACTTTTATGTCGATAACACTTGCATTGACTGTGATACTTGTCGTTGGATGGCACCTGACATCTTTTCGCGGGTAGAGGGGCAATCGGTGGTACATCGCCAACCGGATACCTCAGCAGAGCGATTAAGGGCTTTACAAGCGCTATTGGCCTGTCCGACTGCGTCTATCGGCACGCTGCAACCACCCACAGAAATCAAACAAGTTCAGCAGAGTTTTCCCCATTTAATTACAGAGAACGTCTACCACTGTGGCTATCACGCTGAAACCTCTTTTGGGGCAGCAAGCTACTTGATTGAGCGATCGCAAGGTAATGTTTTAGTGGATTCTCCTCGCTTTGCGCCGCCGCTGGTTAAGCAGCTAGAGGCAAAGGGAGGCGTTCGCTATCTCTATTTGACCCACCGCGATGATGTGGCTGACCATCAAAAGTTTCATGAACACTTTGGCTGCGATCGCATTTTGCATCAGGCTGATATTAGCCCGCAAACCCGCAGCGTAGAAATGCAGCTAACCGGATTAGAACCTGTATCTCTGGCGGATGATTTGCTGATTATTCCTGTGCCAGGGCATACGCGCGGACATACGGTGCTGCTCTATCAAAACACGTTTTTATTTACGGGCGATCACCTGGCCTGGTCGCCTCAGCTACAGCACCTCCATGCCTTTCGACGAGCCTGCTGGTATTCTTGGGCAGAACTGTTGATCTCTATGGAGCGGCTGGCGCAGTACTCGTTTGAGTGGGTGCTGCCAGGGCACGGTCGCCGTTTTCATAGCGATCGCGCCACTATGCAAAAGCAAATGCAACTGTGCCTAGATTGGATGCAGTCAGTGGCTTAATCAAGCAGCTTTGCCCAGGTTTTGCGACCCACAATGCCATCGGCGATTAACCCGTTGCGGCGCTGAAAGGCTTCTACCGCCATAGCTGTGCCTGGGCCATAAGCCCCATCGGCTACCAGGTTAAAACCTTGTTTCTGTAAGGCTAGCTGTAAGGCCATGACTTCGCTGGTTTGCAAATAGGGTTCGGTTAAGAAAAGCGGTTGGGCTTGCAAAATTTTTAGAGTTTTTGGCCCGACAATGCCATCAGCTACCAGGCCATGCGCTTGTTGAAACTGCTCGACCGTGCGCTTTGTGGCAGGGCCAAACACCCCGTCTGCGGTGGTAACGTAGCCTGCTGCCTGGAGCAAACGCTGCAAGTTCAAGACATCGTCGCCTTGTAGATACGGCTCTCGCAAATACAAAGGTCGAGTACGCAGAATTGCCAGCGTTTGCGGCCCCACCACCCCATCAGAGGCTAAGCCATTAACCTGCTGAAAGCGCTTGACGGCGAGTTCAGTCGCAGGGCCAAACACACCATCAATCACAACACCTGCCCCCGTGCGAGCCAGATCGATTTGCAGAGCTTTGACATCTTCGCCAAACAGGTAGGGTTCGGTGAGATATAGCAAGCGATCGCCCGCTTGAGTCGGCGTGCTGGGGGTCGGCGGGGAAACCGCAGGCGGTGTTTGCCCAGAAGGGGTGAGAAAAAGGGCTGCCTCTGCCAGCCGTCGTCGCCGTAAGCCCTCTTCGACATTGGTGCCAGGATTGCGGTAAAGCAGTAAAGCCGATTCAATTTTGTCCCACTGGCGGTTACGCAAAACGCGGCTGATAGTTTCAAAACCCGGCGCTTCGTAGAAGCCTGCCCCTAAGTTATAGGCAAAGCTCAAAATCGCTCCTCGTTGGTTGTCGTTTAGCTCCACCCAAACAGGAATACGCCCCAACGCGGGTAAAAATTCGGTTTCTAGCTGATAAATCAATAGATCGTCGGCTTCTGAGCGCGAAATCCGCTCTCCCAAATAAAAAGGGCTGCCGTCTTTGCGGCGAGTGCTGCCCCAGCCCACAGTGTAGGGCTTGCCGCCACTGAGGGGGTCAGGATAGGCGGTTAGGTGCAGCCCTTCAAACTGCTTGATTAGCTCAACACCCGCTAACGGTACCCGTGCCATTGCGATTTACCCTGCTCACTGCATATCTGCCGATTGATCTAGCTGTAGCCCCTGGCGTTGAGACACTCAAACGGCTGAAAGCCGCTGATAGACAACCTTGCCTTCTGTCTCTGCCTTTTGCTTTTAGCTATACAACACTATTGAAGTGTTTTTCGTCTGGGATGTCTGGATTTTTGGCAAAAAGTAATTTTTGTCAGATTGCAGTTGTATTCCATCCATCCGACAGGGCAGGACTCGTTAGGGTATGTTGAAGGGCGATCGCCTGTGGCGGCAAACTCTCAGAAAAATGTCACAGTTCTAAAGCGATGAATTTGTTAACCTCCTAGAACCAGGCAATTCTTTCTTTTAACTGAAGCGCTGATGAACAGTGATGAGTTAGGTAAATATATTGGGGCTACCGAGGGAGCTAGCAAACCCTGGCTTTTGCTACAGCTCCGCTTAAAAAAATTGCAGGAACGCCGCCACACTCTCCCTGCCGAGCAATATGCTCAGGAGGTGAGCAAACTCCACCAAGACCTGATGAATCTAGGCCAGTGGTGGGTCGGTATCGAAGACCAAGTGTTTTAAAGGGGGATGGGCATGACCGTCGCGCAATCGTCACCAGAGAAAACTCGCCTGGATGATCCACAGTATTACTTCAGCCGAGAACTCAGCTGGCTAGAATTTAACTTTCGCGTTCTGCACGAAGCCGTTGATGAGCGCACACCGCTGCTAGAACGCCTCAAATTTATGGCGATTTTTAGCACCAACTTAGATGAGTTTTTTATGGTGCGGGTAGCTGGTATTAAACAGCAAATTGATGCTGGTGTGACCAAACAAACACCGGATGGTCGAATACCGCAGAAGCACCTGCAAGACATCAGCGATCGCCTGCGGCCAATGGTGGAGATTCAGCACAGCCATTTCGAGCAAGAACTGCGTTCACTGATGGTAAAAAACGGCATTCAACTGCTCAACTACGCCGATCTCAAGTCAGAGCAAACGGCCTATTTAGATGACTATTTTGAAGAACAGATTTTTCCGGTTCTGACGCCGCTGGCTGTAGATCCGGGGCATCCTTTTCCTTACATTTCTAATTTGAGTCTCAATCTAGCGGTTGTGATTCAAGAACCCGAAACGGGTAAAGAACATTTTGCCCGCGTTAAAGTGCCCAAGGTGTTGCCTCGCTTTGTGGTGCTGCCCGACTCGCTACGCACTACCAAAAACAGCAAATCTATTCTCTGGACAGGGGTACCGCTAGAGCAGGTCATTGCTCATAATCTAGCGGCGCTGTTTCCGGGGATGACTGTGCAAAATTGTTATACCTTCCGCATCACTCGCAACGCCGATCTAGATGTGGAAGAAGACGAAGCAGACGATTTACTGCTAGCGATCGAACAAGAACTACGAAAGCGACGCTTGGGCGGTTCGGCTGTGCGTATCGAAATTGAAAAATCGATGCCAGAGGCCGTTAGAACCAATCTGATGCGTCAGTTAGAACTGACGGATGCCGACCTCTATGAAGTCGAAGGTTTGATCAACCTGGGCGATTTGATGACTTTCATGAGCTTGCCTGCGCCTCAGTTCAAGGACAAGCCCTGGACACCTGTTGTCCCCAAACACTTGCAGCACATCAGCAACCCCGACGACGATGACGATTTAGACGCTGAAGAGGCTGAAGATTTCTTTACGATTATTCAGCAGCGCGATCAGATTTTTCACCATCCTTATCACTCGTTTGCGTCTACGGTTCAGCGTTTTATTACCTATGCAGCTCATGACCCGGATGTGCTGGCTATTAAAATGACGCTTTACCGCACTTCTGGCGATTCGCCGATTGTGCAAGCGCTGATTTCGGCGGCTGAAAATGGCAAGCAGGTGGCCGTTTTGGTTGAGCTAAAGGCTCGCTTTGACGAAGAAAACAACATCAACTGGGCGCGTAAGCTAGAAAAATCGGGCGTACATGTGGTTTACGGTTTGGTTGGGCTGAAAACTCACACTAAAACGGCTCTGGTTGTGAGGCATGAAGGCGATCGCATTCGGCGTTATGTCCACATCGGCACAGGCAACTACAACCCCAAAACGGCTCGTCTCTACACTGATTTGGGCTTGCTGAGCTGCCGCGACGACTTGGGCGCTGATCTAACGGATTTGTTTAATTACTTGACGGGCTATTCGCAGCAGTCGTCTTTTCGTAAGCTATTGATTGCCCCTGTGTCTTTACGGCAGCGGATGCTAGAGCTAATTCGCCAAGAAACGGAACATTGCCGCAACGGGCGTAAGGGCAAGATTGTAGCCAAAATGAATGCTTTGGTTGATCCGCCAATTATTGAGGCGCTCTATGAGGCTTCTCAGGCAGGCGTCGAGATTGACCTAATTGTCCGTGGTATTTGCTGTCTACGTCCCGGCTTAAAAGGCATTAGCGACCATATTCGCGTTATTAGCATTATTGGCCGCTTTCTAGAGCATTCGCGCATTTTCTACTTTCACAACGATGGGGATGAGCAGATGTTTATCGGCAGCGCTGACTGGATGCCCCGCAATCTCAACCGCCGCGTTGAAGCCGTCGTCCCGATTGAGGATGCGAAAATTTTTCAAGATCTGCAAGCACTTTTAACTTTGATGCTGAGCGACAACCGCCAAGCCTGGGATCTAGAGGCAGACGGTAAATATATCCAGCGGCGTCCGGCCAAAGGTGAAAGCGAACGCAGTACCCATGTCATGCTCATGGCGCAAGCGCTTAAGTCTGCCGGGATGGAATAGCTCCTAAGCGGGCGATCGCTGCGACAGCACATAGCCACAGCTATCGCTAAAGGGAGAAGGCTAAAGGCAGAGGGCAGAACAAAAAGCTTTCTGCCAGCGACTTTTAGCCCTTGAAGGGGTTTAACTTTTGTGGCTACAGCTATAAAAAAGCGCTGTACAGAGAACTGTACAGCGCTTTGATTTGGGTTTTAAAGGGGTATTTATGGCAGGTGAGAAAAGACTTCTAGCATCAGCGGGGCACTGCACAGCAATATGATGTCAATGATTGAGACAATCCACCAGCCTAATGTTTTCTTATCCATAGATCTTATATTTTTCTCTGGTGTAGACCCTTTTCACATTAAAGCTTCCCATTTTGCCAAAAAATCCTTCGGGTAGCGGCTGCTAACCCGAAGGCATGTGTGAGAAGTGATTTAGTGTAGAAGCAGTTGCTACAGTTACTAACCTAAGGTGGAAATGTAAAAAACTAGGTAAGGCGCTTATTTTTTTGTCAGGGTGGCCAGCGGTAGCCTGACTTGAAAACAGCTACCAACCCCCAAACGACTGCGAACCTTAATTTTGCCGCCATGTTGCTTGGCGATCGCCTGACAAATCGCCAAACCCAATCCACTGCCCCCTATTTTGCGAGAGCGGGCTTTGTCGGCTCGCCAAAAACGGTCAAACACATGGGGCACATCAGCCGGGTCAATGCCAATGCCGCTATCGGTTACCTGCACCACGGCAAAGCGTAACCGTTTGCTCAGGCTGACCTGCACTTTCCCCCCGGCTGGCGTATAGCGAATGGCATTTTCAATCAGGTTGGCATACAGACGCGAAATCTGGCGGCGATCGCCCAAAATACTAACTGGCTGCGGTGCCTCTAGCCCTAGCTGAATGGCTTTAACCTGCGCCGAAGACTCTAGCAGTTCAACCACGTTTTGCAAAAGCAACTGGAGGCAAAACTGTTCTGGCTGTAGCAGCCCAGCCGTAGAAGGCGCTTCCATGCGGGCAAGCAGTAGTAAGTCTTCTGTGAGATGCTGCATCTGGCTAGTGGCGCTGGCGATCGCGGCCAGCTTTTTGGCATCTTTAGGATGAATGCGCTCCGGGTGGTTTTGAATAACATCAATCGAAGTTTTAATCGCGGTCAGGGGGCCGCGTAGCTCGTGAGAAGCATCTGCCGTAAACTGCTTGAGCTGATTAAAGCTTTGCTCTACGGGTTTGAGCGATCGCTGAGTTAACCAAAGCCCGCCGATGCCAATTAGCCCTAACGCCAAGGTGCCCCCTGTCCCCAAGCCGAGTAAAAGCTGCCGCTGCGCCGATTGAATATCCTGGAGAGACTGGCTAGCTCGAAGGTAGCCTTGTAAAACGGGTTCGCGATCAGGCGCGATCGCCAGCGTAGTTTTGTCTTCAAAGACCGAAACGGTAAACGTTCGCACCGATTCTGGGCTAGCGTCAGTTTGAGCGCTTCTTGGCTGAGTTTGTAGCGTCTGTGGCCCAATGACAAATCCCGGCTGTAGACGGAGAGTGCCATAGTAAGCTAGCCGATTACCAGCGGCATCAAACCACTCCAAACTCTGGCTGTCGCGGTTAAAAATATCGCGCCAGGGAACTTCATTCACCCGCGTTAAATATTCTTCACCGCCTGCTGCTACCGCTGCGTACGAAGGTGATGCTGCCTGCGCCAGCGTTTGCAGCTTTTTGTCTAGCTGCTGATAGAGATTGCGGCTAAAAAACAAATAGGCTCCCAGGCTAAAACTGGCTAAAATCGAAGCCATTACCAAAAGCTGGGCTGTCAGCAGCCGCCAGCGTAGCCCTTCAAACATAGTGCTGCCCTACTGGTTTACTCAGTTTCACCGTTTATTTCTTTCAACCGATACCCCAAGCCATAAACCGTCTCAATCAAATCACCTGGTGCCCCGGCTGCTTTAAGCTTTTGCCGCAGCCCTCGGATATGGGCTTTGACAGTGGCTTCTTCTGGCATCACTTCAAACGACCACAACTGCTCTACAATCTGGGCACGGCTAAAGACCCGCCGCTGGTGCCGCAAAAATAGCTCTAAAAGGCTGTACTCTTTAGGGCTAAGAGATACTGGCTGATCTTGATAAAAAACTTCGTAGGTGCTGGGATCGAGACGTAACGCTCCCCAGGCAAGGATAGGGGGTAACGTGGCTCCTCCGCGTCGTACCAAAGCCCGAATGCGAGCCGAAAGTTCTTGTAAATCAAAGGGCTTCACCAAATAGTCATCTGCCCCCGCGTCTAAGCCAATGACGCGATCGCTGACGGTGTCTCTAGCTGTCAGCATTAAAATTGGCGTAGCCTTGCCCTGAGCGCGGAGCTTTTGACAAAGCGTAATGCCATCGACTTTAGGCAGCATCACATCTAGCAAAATCAAGTCAAACTCAAAAGCAGCGGCTAAGTCCCAACCGGATTCGCCGTCGTAAGCGACTTCAACCACATAGTGCTGGTCGTTGAGTTCTTCGGCAAGGGCATCAGCAATTCTTTCGTCATCCTCAACTAATAAAATGCGCATGGCGGCAAAAACAGGTCGATAAGCCTATTGAGGCAAAAAGCGATCGCAGATATATCGAGCCAAAGACCGATTTATGCGCTGGTTTGCCCGCCTAAAGTCAAATCTAGGGGCTATGCACAAGCGGCTAAGAGCGGCTGCATCCAGCTCACGAGCCAGCCGACCCGCCAGCCGCAGATGACCGCCAAGACGGCTTCCCTAATGGGTTGAGCAAAATGCTTTAAGATCTTGTGACGTTTCCGCCAAAAAACGAACCAAAACTTACGAAATTGCGCCTACAATGGCAGCAACTTTAGGCACACAAGGCCGTTTGCTGCCATGACATCTCCCTCTGCTGACTCTGCTTCGTTTCCGACGGCCCTAAAACCTCTGCGCCGTCGCTGGCCTCCGGCTAACCTGGCTTGGCCGATGCTATGGCTGTTTTTGCTAGTGGGTTCTAGTGCGGTAGGGTTGTGGGCGATCGCGTTGCTCACCCGCATTCCGCCCTTGCCCAACTGCGAGGAAATTTCCCGCCTGAGTGCCGATAGCGATCGCCTGTACTGCGCCAAAACAGCGGCGGCTTCTAAAGCGCCCGATCATCTCGTAGCAGCGATAGAGCTAGTTGCGCCTTGGGGTGAGCGTCATCCGCTGCATACAGAAGCGGCTCCTTTGCTCAAGCAGTGGTCTACCGATTTAATGACGGTGGCTCGGCGGCGGGTAAATCAGGGGGAGCTAGAAGCGGCGTTAGCATTGGCCAGCAAAATTCCTGAGCAAGCTGAAAACTATAAAGACGCCCAGTCAACCATGACGGTTTGGCAGCGCGAGTGGGAAACCGGGCAAGCCGTTACCCAGACCGTACAATCTGCCATCACCAACAAAAATTGGGAGCGGGCTAACGAAAAGCTACAAGATCTCAAAAGCCTCTACACCGACTACTGGGTTCGCCACCAGTTCCAGGCGCTTAAAAGTCAAATTGAGCTAGAGTCTCAAGGCTGGCAACAGCTAGAGCAAGCGCGTCAGCTAGCAAAAACCGGAGAGATAGACCAATTGGGCGAAGCGATCGCCCTGGCGCAAACGGTCAATTTACAAAGCCAAGCCTGGAAAGCCGCCAAAGCAGATGTCGATAGCTGGAGCGAATCGCTGCTGATGTATAGCTTTCGGCAGTGGGAGCTAGGCAATTTAGAGGCCGCCATTGAAGCGGTGCAGCAGGTGCCTGCCGACCCAACTCTGGTGCCGGAAGCTCAAGATCTAATTCAGTTTGCCCAGGCGCAAAAGCTCGTCAGCAGCTTGACGGCGTGGGAACCGCAGATAGGCGATTTGTTTAACCTGATGGAAGCGATTTCTGCCGTACAGCAGATTCAACCGAGCAGCCCTTTTTATGAAGATGCGCAAGCTCAGCTAGAAACCTGGCAGCAAGAATTCCAAGATGTTTTGCAACTACAAACGGCTACCTGGGTTGCCAATCTAGGACAACTGCCCACTTATCAATATGCAACACAGCAGGCGCAGCGAATTAACCCAGAGCGGCCTCGCCGCCAGCAGGCGCAAACCTTGGTGGCTCACTGGCAAAAACAAATCGAGCAGATTGAAGATCGACCCTACCTGCAACGAGCGACCCAGTTGGCTCGTACAGGTACGGTAGCCGCCTATCAAGCGGCGATCGCCGAAGCGCAAAAAGTCGCGCTGGGTCGAGCCTTGCGCATTGAAGCCCAAACCCGCATTGCCAGCTGGACAAGCCAAATTCAGGTGATTCAGGATCAGCCGATTTTGAAAGAAGCCAACACCCTGGCTGCAGACGGTAAGCTGAAAGAAGCGATCGCTGCTGCTCAGCGAATTCAGCCAGATCGGGCTTTGTATGATCAAGCTCAAACGGCTGTTCAAGAATGGACAGCCCAGATTCAAATTGCTGAAGATCGTCCTATCCTGGCGGCAGCCAGAGAATTGGCCTATCAGGGGAGCCTGACAGCGGCTATTAACCGAGCCGCCCAAATTGGGCCAGGTCGCGCCCTTTATGGGGAAGCCCGCAGTGCGATCGCCAACTGGAGCGCAGAGCGAGACTATTTATGGTCGCTCGAACAAGCGGCTGAACCAGAAGAGAGTTGGGAGGAACCTGCTGCTGATGAAGAATCGTCTGACTGGTAAGACGGCATGAGCGATCGCCCGCTGCAGCTCATGCTAATTGATGATGACCCGGTTTTTCGTCTGGGGTTGCGCATTTGGCTAGAGCACTTCCCTGATTTTGAGGTGATGGCTGAGGTCAGTACCGCCGAAGAAGCGCTGCAAAGGTTGGGGGCTACAGCGGTAGAGCCATCAGCGCTGCCAACCGATGTTGACCTGGTGATTCTGGATTTAGGGTTAGGACACCATTCGCCCACGCAGGTAGCTGGGTTACGGCTGTGTCAAACACTGCGATCGCAATTTCCGCACCTGCCGATTTTAGTGCTGAGCGCCCATAGCGAACCAATTTTGCGCGAGGCTGCTTTGCAGGCAGGCGCTAGCGAATATGGCCTGCGGGGTCTGCCCGTACAGCAACTGGTGCGGCTAGTGCGGCAAACGGCGCTGGGGCAAAATTTGGCTACCCCTGCTGCCGACAACCCCGCCGCCCCCGACCTAGCCCCCATTCCGGGGCCATTAACTGCTGTGCGCATTAGCCTGCGGCTGTCACATCTGCGGCAAATTGAGGCTGCCATGACAGATGCGATCGCCCAGCATCAAGCGGCTACCTCTCCCCTGTATCGGGCGGTGATGGCAGGTCGTTACCGCGAATTGCGAGCGGCTAAATGGCTCATTAATCGTCTTTTGGCAACGCCGCGCTTTACCTCATCCCCTGAGGCCGCCCCCCCGTTTGCCCCAGAAGTGTCTGCCCCGGCGGCAACGGCGATCGCGCCCACGCCCTCAGCAACGGCGATCGCACCCGTCACGCGCCCTGAAGGCATCGTCGCTACCAGCGGGGATGATATTAGCAGCTTTATCTTTGAGTCTGTTTTTCGCAAACTACAAACCTCGCTGGTGAACAGGTCTAGCACCCCGTTAGAAATTGACATTTTGCGACCCGAAAAAAGGCGCGAATTGCTCTACATCGTCTTGCGCCAGCTAGAAACTTTGTTAGAGGACGTTCGCTATTCTCAACTCCAGCCAGGGCAGCTCGTCGAGCGGCGATCGCAGCTACTAGCCGACTGGTGGGCCGCAGCCGTGACGGATTTTTTTGGTAAATATTACACCCTGCAAATAGCTGGCACTGAGCAAGGGGTCGTGCCTCAGCTTTTAGAAGAAAAAGTCACCGTACAGGCCGAAATTTTAGATCGAATTCCGCTCGTGCCCGCCTTCTTAGACCATTTATTGTTTCAGTCACCGCTGCTCGTAGAAGGAACGCTTTATCCAGCAGCTTCTTACCAGGCGCTAACCCGCAGCCAGCAGCTACTCGAAAACTGCGTTTTGCAGGTGGCTAACAGCGTTGTACAGCCCTTGCTCAACCGCTTTGCCGACGTCGAAACGCTCAAGAAAAATCTTTACCACCCCCGCTTGCTGTCAACCCGTGAAATGACCCGTTTTCGCAATGAACTGGCTTGGCGTTACCGCTGGAATAGCTACGTTAGTGAACCTAAAGCCATCTTTGAAAGCCAGTATGTTTTGCTGGTGCTGACTGAACGAGGCATCCAGACCACGACCATTTACGCCCCGCGTAGCGAAGAACTCAACCAGCTATCGGGGGTGCGCTATGCAGTAACGCTAGCCATTGAAGCTAGAGACGCGATCGCGCCTCGGTTTCGAGCGGTTGTTTCGCTGGTGGGCAATGGTTTGGTTTATGTTTTAACCGAAGTCGTAGGACGGGGCATTGGGCTAGTAGGACGGGGCATTTTGCAGGGAATTGGCAATGCGTGGCAGGACAGCCGCTTTAAGCGCCAGCGAGGAACCAGCGATAAATGATAGATAGGAGGTAACCGCCGTGGCAGAAGTTTAGCTAAAGGCAGAAGGGTGAGGACAGAGGTCAGAAGGAAGGTTTTGCTGTTAGCGGCTGTCAGCAATTGGTGCATTTTAAGGTTTATGGCAACAGCGATCGCAATCGCCAAACAGAAGCCGAGTGGTCAACCGTGTCTATTGCTAGGGGCGCGATGCTGAGCTACGAGCTTTTACGGAGATTGTGCCAGCTATAAAAGTGAACATCCTTCTACGGAATAGACGCTCAGTAGCGTGAAGCTTTTTTTAGCTCAAAGGGAGCGGTCTGCGCCGCCTTCTTACACAAAGGATCAGGGTTTATGTGGGATATAGCTGATGTCACCTGTGCCAACGCATCGTTAGAACTGCTGGTACGCCATGCACTGAGCTGGGGTGAGCTATCGCCCGGAGCCGAGCAAGCAATCGCGCGCTTGACCCGCGATCGCCCGTTAAGCGATCGCGAAACTAAACTACTAGCGCTTTTACAAGATGCGATCGCGGCTGGGGTGATTCAGCGGCTGGCGGTGGCAAAACTGCCTCAGGAAGAATTTATCGCTGCTTGCGCTTAGATTTTTTAGTCGTTTTGCCGGGAGCCGTATGATGCTCGCCAAAATACTTTTCGCTCCGGTAGCGTAGCCATACCCGCAAAACCTGCGGAATTTGCTCTTTTTGCGGTTGGGTAAGCTGATGGTAAAGGTCTAAAGCCTTCTGCCGTTCCTGGCGGCAAGCCCGATTATTATGGGCATCCCAGTAACTTCTGGCTACGCGAATCCGACGACAAACCTCTTTAACCAGGGCATCCCCTTCTAATGGCTGATTCATAACCCGTTCTCTGCAACTTACCTATGCGATCCACAATCCTGCTTCTAGCACCCACTAGCAGCGACGAAATGGCCTTTGAGCCTATCGCCTCTATCTCTATAGCTGTCGCCGCTGGGGTTAAGACGCTTCAATCGCTGAAAGCCTTTAACCAAAAAGCCTTCATTTTGCCTTCTGCTTGAGCTTCTACCTTTAGCAATCACTGCTAAATCTCCTTTGCTTAGCTTAGCGTTTCTCGCCTCAACTGCTGTAAGCTGAAAAGCGCTTGCTTACCGTCTTTGCGCCGCATGAAAATCGCGACTTGGAATGTCAATTCAATTCGGACTCGGCTTCAACAGGTCACCCATTGGTTACAGCACCAACCTGTAGACGTGCTGTGTTTACAAGAGACAAAAGTGGTGGATGAAGGTTTTCCGGTGGCTGCTTTTGAACCGCTAGGCTACCACGCCTACGTTTATGGGCAAAAAGCCTACAACGGCGTCGCGATTTTAAGCCGTGCGCCCTTAGATCACGTCAGCCGGGGCTTTGCCGCCGTCATTGATCCTGATCAGGTGGGTGATCTAGACGAGCAAAAGCGGGTGATTATGGGCTTGTTTCAGGGGGTCTGTATTGTCAATTTGTATGTGCCCAATGGCGCTTCGGTTGGCAGCGAAAAATATGAGTACAAGCTACGCTGGCTCAGTTTGTTAAAACAGTATTTGTCTGACCTGTTGTCGGAAAATCCGGCTTTATTGGTCTGTGGCGACTTCAATATTGCTTTAGAAGATCGAGACATTCATGACCCTACTCATAAGCAAACCCACATCATGGCTTCTCCAACCGAGCGGGCAGCGCTGCAACAGATTTTGACCCTGGGCTTGCAAGATGCGTTTCGCAAATTTACCCCAGACGGCGGACACTATAGCTGGTGGGATTATCGGGCGGCCTCTTTTCGCCGTAACTTGGGCTGGCGCATCGATCATCATTATTTATCGGCGGCTTTGTATGAGCGGGCTAAAAGCTGCGTCATTGATGTCTCACCTCGCCAGCTAGAGAAGCCGAGCGATCACGCTCCTGTGATTGTTGAAATTTAGAGTAGAGGCAGATGGGCTTAGCCCGTTGAGCGGCTAGCGCCAAAACTACTTGCTTAGCTCCGGGTAATCGGCGTTTGTGCTGGGTTCGGTAGCGTCTTCAATGACCCAAACTAGCGGCAAATAGACGCTAAAAAGACTGCCCTGATGCGGTTGACTTTCAACCCTAATTTCACCGCCGTGCAGTTCAACGCAGTTTTTGGCAATGCTTAGCCCCATGCCTGTGCCTTTGATTGCTGCGGCGTTGTGCGCTCGGAAAAAAGGCTTAAACAGTTGCTGAAGGTCGTCTGGGTCGATGCCAATGCCTTGGTCGGCGACGCTCAAAACGATTTGCTGCTCGACTAGAGCACAACTTAAAGTAACCTGTCCGCCCGCTGGCGAGTACTTAATCGCGTTGCTGAGCAGGTTGCTCAAGATGTAACGCAATAATTTTTTATCTAGCAGGACGGGTTTGAGCGAAGCGGGCTGAACTTTTAACTGGAGCTGATGACGACCATTGGAGGCGAGCTGGTAGTACATCAGGAGGTCTTGGCAAAAATCAGCTAGATCAAGCGGCTGGGGATCATAAACGAAGGCTTTAGATTGCGTTTGCTTGAAGAAAGTTAGCTCTTCTACCAGGTCTGAAAGCAGTTTAACGGAATTGCGAATGGCGTCAAAGTGATTATTAATCTGCTCTGGAGAAAAACGGTGACGATATTCTCTCAGCAGTTCAGAAGAAGACAAAATCACCGCTAGAGGAGTTTTGTATTCGTGCGAAATAGTGGCAATAACTCGGTCTTTTAGTTGAGAAAGTTCTTTTTCGGTTTCTAGCAGTTGCCGCATGCTAGTGGCTGCTTTCTGATTGCAATCGGCGGATTTCTGAATCTGCTGGTGATTGTAAATAGCCGTTTCAATGCTAGCTTGTAGCGATCGCTCACTAAAAGGTTTGAGAATATAGCCAAGCGGCTCGGTGAGCTTGGCTCGGTCGAGGGTGTCGGCGTCAGCGTTGGCGGTTAGATAAACAATGGGGACTGAAAATTGTTCTTTAATCCAGCTAGCGGCTGTAATACCATCGACATCGTTTTCTCCTAGCTTGATATCCATCAAAACGATGTCTGGCTGCGTTTTCGCTACCAGGGATAGCGCTTCTGAGCCAAAGGCGGTGACGCCGACAACGACGTAGCCCAGGTCGCTGAGTTGTTCGATTAGTACTTCACGGGTAATTGCTTCATCTTCAACCACCAGAATTCGATGAGACATAGAGCAGTATTTGAATTCAGTAAGGTCTTGGCATCAGCCGAAGCCAATGAAAGACGTTTCCCAATGGGGATATCAGCCAGTTTCGCTGTGTTGAGGTCAGGCGGTAATCTTAACTTTCCCATCTATGGGAAATCGAATACAAAACAGAGTGCCGTTCTGATACTTAATCTCTACCGTCCCTCTGAGCTGGTTTACCGCCAGGGTTCTAACTAAACGCAACCCCATAGAAGTCTGCGTTTGAAAGTCAATTGTTGCGGGAAATCCGACGCCATTATCTTGAACAATGAGTTCATAATCTTTCTCTGCTTGAATACTAAACTTAACGATAATTTCTCCCTGTGAGCTTTCCAAAAAGGCGTGTTGTAAAGCATTGGCAACCAGTTCGTTGATGATCAATCCACAGGGAATAGCTGTGTCAATGTTGAACGAAACAGGTTCAATTTCAGTCTTTAATTCAATTTGTTTGCCTACCGAGTAAGAGGTTAATAGATTCTGGGTGAGACTGCGAATGTAGCTATTAAAACTAATCGCTTCTAGACTGGCTGAGCCATAAAACTTTTCATGAATTAGGGCCATCGCTTCAACGCGATCGCGACAATCTTGCAAAGACTTAAGCGCTTGTGGCTGATCTAAAGTGCGGGATTGCAGATAGAGAATACCGGAAACAATCTGTAAGTTATTTTTAACTCGATGATGAATTTCTTTCAGTAAAACGGCTTTAGTTTCAGCCTCTCGCCGCGCTCGTTCAGCGCGATAAGTCTCAGACAAATCTCGCATGATGGTGGAAAAAAACTGCAACCGTCCTTGACTATCGCGGTGGGCAGTGAGCACTTGAGAGACGGGAATTTCTTCGCCTGTGCGGGTTAAAATTGCGGTTTCTCCCTGCCAGTGACCTGTTTGAATGGCAGTTGGCAACCCTTCTTGCTGCACTTTTTGTAAGGCCCAATCGGGGTGCATGTCAGTAATGTTGATATGTGACAAGTCTTCAAACTCTCCGGCTCCCGATAGCTTCCGTCCGGCTTTATTGACGTAAAGCGTTTGCCCTTCAACGCTGGCCATCCCGACTAGGTCAGTCGTCGCTTCTAGAATGGCGATTAGATTTTGTTGTTGAATTTCTGCTTCTTTGCGATCGCTAATATCTTCAACAATGACAGCCTGATAGTCTAGCTGACCATTGGGTTTGTGGACGGCTGCGATGGTGAGATTGGCCCAAACGAGGGTGCCATCTTTTCTGACATAACGCTTTTCGAGGGTTCCTTGGATTTTTTGTCCGGTGGTCATGCTTTCTAGCATTTGCAACCCTCGCGGCTGATCTGCTGGGTAGGTGAACTCTTGAAAGTGTCGGTCAATCAATTCGGCAGCGGTGTATCCCAAAATCTCGCAAAACTTTTGATTCACCTTCAAGAAATATCCTTGAGG
>NZ_JBQLZL010000058.1:0-14497 GCF_052168255.1 Almyronema sp.
GCTGCGGTCAAACTGGAGGCGATCGCCTAAAAATCAACTCCTCGCTTAAGATCGACACCGCTTTCAGCATAGTGCTTGTGGTTAAACACCTCAGAGTGAACGCTGGCTAGCTCGAAATAGGCGGGTGGGTTTTTGCAACGCCCGGTGATAATGACTTCTGTATCTTTGGGTTTGCGCAGCAGCGCTTGCACGATCGGTTCTTCTGGCAACAGTTCTAAGTCAACCGTCGGATTTAGCTCGTCTAAAATAATTGTTTTGTACATACCGGAGGCGATCGCGGTGTGGGCAATTTCCCAGCCTCGTTCAGCCTCGACATAATCAATTTCCTGCTGTTGGCCGCGCCAGACAATCGCATCTCGGCCACAACGCTGATGATCGACTAAGTCGGGATAGCTTTGGCGTAAAGCAGCGATCGCCGCATCTTCGGTATAGCCCTGACCGCCTTTCAGCCACTGAATAATCAGCACCCGATGAGACTTGTCTTGGCTAATGCCGCGTCCTAGCGCCTGTAGCGCTTTGCCCAAAGCACTGGTAGACTTGCCTTTGCCGTTTCCGGTGTAGATTTCAATCCCTTCGATGCCTTGAAAGTGAGCCTCTGGATGTGCCCGTGGCCGCATTTCTGAATGCAAGTTGGCAATTTCTAGCAACGGTTGAGGGGCACCGCGTCCGGTTGCAATAATTTCTAGATGCTGAGGCTTGTTTTTAAGGGTTTTGACCACCTCAGTAATGGGCAGCAAACCCAAATCTAAAACCGGATTTAGCTCATCTAACACCACCACCGAATAAAGGCCAGAAGCGATCGCCCCTTTAGCCACATCCCACCCGCGCTGAGCCTCTTGCTTATCAAAGCGAGTAATCTCTTCCGGGCCAAAAAACTCTGCCCGCCCGGTGCGAACCTGGTCAATTAAATGCGGAAAGCCTCGCTGTAGCGCCTCAATGGCAGCATCTTCGTCATAGGTACGTCCTGGGCCCTTGAGAAACCGCAGCAGTAACACTCGGCTTTCCATAAAGGTTTGAATGCCCAGCCCAATAGAGCGCAAAACCACCCCCAGCGCCACCTGAGATTTACCCTTGCCTTCACCGTCGTAGACATGGATTTGCCCTACCAGGCGCTCGTTGTGGCGCTGAGCTGTCCGAATGCCAATGCCAGCCCGTGTCATTTGCTGTTCTCATTTACTGCCCAGATGAGCATTTTAGCGAAACCAGAGGCCAATCATGGACAAAACGGTATACCCTTGTAGCCAGATCTCTGCGAAAGCGCTCAAAACCTATGGAGCCGGTTTTTCCCCTCAGGGCTATTATCTTCCAGTCGCTTTTTTTGCTGGTGGCGATCGCCCTTGAAGCCAGCATTTTGCGCCAAAGGCTTAGGCTCGCCTACCGCCCTAGCATTGAATATGCCACTACGATTAACCTGCTATCGGCCAGTTTGGGGTGGTTTGCTTTCTTGGCGCTAGAGCCGTTGTTAGCCCCTGCGGTACGGGCGCAGATTTTGAGTTTTGTTTTATTTGGTCAGTTTTTTAGTAGCCCCGAACAAAATATTGGGCTGTTGTTCATTGCCGCTGGGTTTTTGACTTTTTTCTTGACCTTTTGGGTTAAGCTGCAAGGGCTAGATTGGCTACAGCGGATTTTAGAGGTCAAGGCAGCCCCAGTTGAAAAGCAAGCGCCGACTCGGCAAGAGCGCTATCAGCGAGCCCGTCGGGGTGGCTTAGGCTTTGAAGAACCCTCACAGCAAGCGATCGCGGTTTTACAAGCCAACGCCTTGAGTTTCACCGTCATCTTTTTCTTGCTGCTGCTGCAAGCGCTGATTAAAATCGACTAAATTCGCCATCATCGGCTTTGTGGACACCCCTATGCAGTCGTTTGACCAGATTACCAAGCTTTTTAAGCCACCCAAGTTAATTTCTTGGCAAACGATTTTTTTAATAGGGCTGACGGGATTACTGCTGGCGATCGCCCTTATTCAGTTAGGGCTAAATGAGTCTACCGCCAACTTAGTGGTGACGGTTGGCTGGTTGCTTACCACCATCGGCGGCGGGTGGGGGCTGTTGGCGGTGTTGTCGCCAACGGAATACAACTCTTGGCAAACCGTTCTCATGCTGAGCCTGTTTTCCTGGCTTACCTCTTTACTGGCTGAACTGGTGAGCGCCACTGATTTCACCGTCAACGTTCTCAGTTCTTTTGGCTGGATTTTTTTGATTATTGGTACGGGTTGGGGGCTTTCTGTTAATAATGTGCAGATTTTTGGCATACCGCTTAGCCCCTGGGTGAGTGGCGCTTTGCTGTGCGCTTTTATTTTCAGCCCGTGGGCTAATGAAGGCAACGTGGCACCTGCGCTGGTCAGTTGGCCGATTGTTTCAGCCGCGATCGCCATTGTTCCAAATGTTTTGCGCTGGAATTTCACCTTCAAAAAGCCTGATGTTCCTACCCGGCAGCAATTAGCCCTGCTCTTTGTCTTTAGCTTGCTGTTGAGCGGCTGGCTACAGTTTTACTTTCGCCTTCAGCGCTGGCTAGAAGATTATCCAACGCTTCTGGTTAGCAACTTTCGTAACAGCAGTTTTGTCTATCAAGTTCCGTCTGAAAGAGAGCGCTTGCCGCAGGGAATCCCGCTTTTAGTAGCGGCTGAAACAGAGGTAGAGCAACAGCTCAACGGTATGCCCTGGCCGCGAGTGGAGCGCTGGTTATTAAACGTAGAAGAACAACTAATTCCCATTGAGCGAGCCGCTAAAAATCGGCTAGACGCCCAAAAAGAAAGAGACTTGTGGACGCTCAGAGCGCGTACCTTTGAAACCCCAGTAGGCTACGACCTGCGGCTGCAATCTATTTGGTTAGGGCCAACTTCAACGGCAGAGGGCTTTTACTTAGAAAAAACCTGCCTAATTAACCGCCAACTCCCCGCAGCAACCCCAATTGCCGAAGCCGAAGCCGCCGAAGCTGAAGCCGAAGCCGAGCAACCACCAACGCCTTTAGGAACCGTAGACTGTGAACTGGCTACTGATTTTGTTGAAGGCTACCCTACACAGTAAGGCGATCGCGGTTGCCACCCCGATTCCACCCCTGCAATGGCCAAAAGCCGTTGACAGAAAATCTTTCCTTCTGCCCGCTGCCCTCACCCTTCTGCCTTTAGCTGCCTTTAGCCATCGTCGCTGCTTTAATTGCTAAATCCAACCGTTTATGGCGGCTTGGTAAACCGCCTGATAGCGGTTTTTGGCGTTGAGTTTGCTGAGGCTGTTATTGATGTGAAATTTGACGGTGCTTTCGCTGATAAAGAGTTGCTGGGCAATACTGCGATCGCGTAAACCCTGAGCCAACAGCGCCATAATTTCTTGTTCGCGGCTGGAAAGGGGCGGCGGTTGGCGGGCGGGTACGGCGACCGATGCACCCTGACTGATTTGGTGAACCAGCGTGTGCAGGGCGGCTGGCTCGATCGACCAGTCAATCGTGGCGCTAACGGTGCTGGGGACAGGGGTAGGGCTGGGGCGAATCCAAATGATCTGGGCGGTTGTTAGCAAATATTCGCTTTTGTTGGTGATCAGGAGAGGGGCGGGATGGGTCGGGTCACAAACGCTAAGTCCGGCCAGGTGAGCCAGATGGGTGATCGCGGTGTGCAACAGCAGCGGCTGGCAGTCAATCCGTACAGGTGGCCCAATACGACAGTTAGGATAAGGCAGCGTCAGTAAAAAAGAGAGAATATTTTGCTCTAGGCGGGGCTGGGTTTGTAAAGTGCCGCCTAGATGGGTGGCTTCAAAGCGCAATTTGCCAAAATGCGATCGCAGCCAAGCTTCTACGGTTGTTGCCGACGCTTCAGGCATTTTTGCGATCGCCTCTAGCACCACTGTTTCTGCTGCGTAGGTAAGGCGACAGTAATGACAGCTTAGCTGGCTGAGGCTTTCAGCCGCTTGCAAAAACAAGTGGGTTGAGTCGGTGTTGAGGGGTTGTTCGGTGCCGACGAGGGTAAAACGGGCGGCGCTGAGCGTATGCGCTAGCTGGTCGGATAGAGCCATAGATGAGGCTGTGCTGGTCGTTTGAGCAGGCGATCGCTGCGTTTGCAAAGCAGCGTCTAAGCTGACGGTGGCGGTCATGCACAAAACCTGCAGCACTTCTAAAAATTCTGCGGCCATGCGCTCACGGCTAAACGTGGCCAATACGCCAATAACGCGATCGCCTGCAGCGAGCGGATACCCCGCAAAGCCCTTAATGCTGTTGGCGATCGCCCAGTTGCGATCTTTTACCCACGGCTCGTCGGCTAGCTGATTGCTGAGAAAAGGCACCCGGTTTTGAGCAATTTTGCCAACTTTGTACGCTCCCATTGGCACTCGCGCAAATGAGCCGTCTAAATGGGTATACAGTCCAGCCGAAGCGACTAGCCGCAGACTGCTTTGATCGGGTTCGGTGAGCCAGATGCGGGCAAAGGCACAGCCGAAGTGATCGACTAACGCCTCTGTAATCTGACGGGCAATTAGCTCAGGAGACAAGCAGCCTGAAATCTTCTGCACGATGTGGTTGACCCGTTGCAGATCAAACAAAAGCCGAGTGGAATCTAGCAGTGTGGGGATAGAGTTAGCCACTCATCGCCTGCGGTTGTCAGCATTGACGTTAGCCTCTAACCAGCGCCGAAGTAAAAATTTACCGCCCATTTGGGGTTTCTCTACTCAGCGATAGTCGATTTCAGCCTTGATCTTAAGTTGAATACAAATAAGCAACTGGCTTTGTATCGACAAGTACAACTCTGTTATGCGTAGAAGAAATCAATTTTGGGCGATCGCTGTTATCTGGGTAGCGATCGGCGGCTGTTCCCAACAAACTCAAGATCTTTACAAGGTTGAAATTGAGCGGGCTTGCCAAAACTGCGACTTGCGCGGCGTTAACCTAGCGGGGCAAAAGCTCAGCGCCAAATATCGCGTACCACTGAGAAATGCCCCCCTTTCTACCGGGCCGGAAGGATTAAACTATGCAACGGCTGTCGATCTCACTGGCTCTGATTTGCGACAGGCAAACCTCAGCAACGCCGACTTGTATCAGGTGGTGCTGACTGAAACCAACCTACAGGCGGCTAACTTATCGGGAGCTAACCTGAGCGAGGCGCAGCTAGGGGAGGCTGATTTGCGTCAGGCGAACCTGCAAAATGCCAATCTGCGAGACGCTAATTTGCAAAATGCCAATCTCTTCCAGGCAGATCTGCGCAATGCCAACTTGGAAGGGGCTGATTTGACCGGGGCTGACCTAACAGAAGCGCAGACGGAAGCCGCCACTGGCTTAGAACCGTAAGCGTCGCTATTCCACCGTTAGATAGACACGCGGGTACGTAGCAGGTTCTTTCCCACGATATAAGCCGAACTAGGCGCTTTTTGAGAAGATAAGGGCATGAATACCGCCGCTCGTTTGAGAAACCTTAACCGCATCCGTCGGATCAGCCGTCTGATGGATAGCGCCATTCGCATTCCCGGCATTGGCTTTCGCATTGGTCTAGACCCGATTATTGGCCTGGTGCCAGGGGTTGGCGATGCGATCGCGACGGTTGTGTCTGCCTACATTTTGTTTTTAGCTGCCCGCTTTCGCTTGCCAGCCGGGGTTTTGGGCTGGATGGTTTTCAACATTGCCTTGGAAGCGGTCGTAGGAGCCGTACCGCTGGTGGGCGACTTGTTTGACGCTTACTACAAATCCAATATCCGCAACCTGGCGCTGCTAGAAAAGCACCTGCAAGTTGAAGAACCTCAGCTTGAAGCGATAGATCCGCTCAACCTAGCCAGTGTGCCGACGGAGTAATTTCAGCCACAGCCCGCTTAAGGGGCGGCAAGTAGATCGGGTTAGCCAGGGCGATCGCTGCCCTACTCGCCCTGGTAGCCCTGAATATTTTCTGGCTCAAACTGACGCAACACTCGCGTTGCTCGGTTAACTTGCGCTTCTGTACCTTTGACGGCAATTAAATACTTTCCGGCCTCTAAACGGTTGCGATAAGACAAAGCATCACCGCTGCCAAAAGCCACTCCAGCGCCACCCCCCACCATAAAGCTACCGAGTGCGCCTGCGCCTGCGCCGAGCAACCCGCCAAGAATCTGGTTGCCCAAGCGGCCAATGCCGCTAAAAGTATCGAGTCCAGTAATAGCGTTAAACGAAAATCCGGCAATAAAGCCAAAAGGCACTAGCCAAAAGGCCATTATCCGTATCTGTTGCCAAGCCTTTTGCTGAGGGTCAATCAGGCCGTATTCATCAGCACTTTTGTAACCCCTGCCCAAAATATCAACCGTTTCCATAGGGAAGTCGGTTTTTTCTAAGGCTGAGTAGGCTTCTTCAGCTTGCAGGCGATCGGGCAAAACAGCCACTAAATAGTTCATCGCTTTTAGGTTGCTTAACTTGTGTTTTCTCTCATTATTACGGAGCCGTTGCTCTTGTTATCGCCCTAGTCCTGGTGTAGCCCTGAGTCTTAATATCAATTCTCGATTTTGGATTTTCGATTTTGAATGGAACAGTCTTGGCTCTGCAGAGGTTTCGTCTGTCTCATGTGTACCTTTCTTTGGAAGAATTGCTATAAGCCACTGAAAGGGGACAAGCCTTTTCTAAAAGCCCTTTTCCTTTGCCGATCGCCTTCTAGCTTTAATCACAAACGCGGCTCCAAAGCAGGCTGGCTCACGGCTGGGGAACTGACTTCGCCCCTAGGAAAGAACGGCTTTGCTCCAAGGTCGCTCTTTCGATAAGGCGCAGTTCTCCCTTGAGGATGACACGACTAGCTGAGCTGGCTTGGAACATAGAAATAGAATCTACTTTTTAGGAATTTTTTATGGTTGCGACAACTCACCAAGCCCAATTTGCGGCGATCGCTACAAAACTTGCCGATATGCGAATGCTGCAAGATCTAATGCTGGAAAATGAGCGGCTGCTCACCAGTGCTTGCAGCGGCGACAAAAAGATCGTCGAGCGGCTAGAAGACATGATCGAAGACGACAAAAAGAACGTGACTGCGATCGCGGAAGCCCAGTCTAAGCTCGGCGTGCAAGCTGAAGCCAGCGGCAAAACCACAGAAATGGTGCAAAAACTGCGGCAGATGATGGGTTCAGATGATCTAACGCTGTATGAAAAAGCCATGCAGCACGAAGCCTTAAAGCATCAGTTGGTTATGACGGGTCTTACCGTTCACAAAGCGGCTCAAACCACCGGGGGCAACCTAGAAGAAACGATTGACCCGATCAACAAAAACAACTTCAGAAACCGCGCTCACCAAGAGCAGCTCAAAGGCATTATCCTCACCCTCGGAACCCGTGAGCTAGTTGGCAAAGAACCTGAAAGCGGCATTTGGGCACAGGCTGAAGATGCGATCGCGGCTCTTAAAGGAGCTTTTGGCGGCATCGCTGAATAGGCTTGCCGTTCTTGGCTGTAACGTCGTCGAAGGGTGACGGCAGCAGCTATAGCTAACGTCAGCAGGCAGAGGGCAAAAGGAAAGCTTTTCTCTCAGCAGCTTGCAGTGATGGCAAAGTCTTAACGCTGCTGGCTACGGCTACAGTTTGAATTCACTTGGCTAGGGGTAGGCAGCAGCCTGCCCCTTTGCTTTATCAACAAGGGCAAAGGGCAGAATCTCTCAGTGGGCTTGTCGCCGTTGCAGTGCCTCAGCGCTAGTGGCTACAGCCATATGGGTTGAGCTAGCTGTTTACCAAACTCGGACTTGAGAGGGATGATACGGCGCTAAAAGCTTTTTATCCTCTAAGGTGTTTGACTGTGGGGGCGTTTTTAAGTGTGACTCTCGGTCAACCCCTTTGATGACGCTGCCTTTGACAAGCCCACTAGAGGATTCAACTTATGACATCTGCGCCCGCGATGCCTATGTTAGACACGGCTCAGGCTATCCTGCAGCGACGAGCGATTAAAAGCTTCAAATCTGACCCCATTGCCCCAGACATGCTGCGACAATTGCTAGATCTGACGGTGGCAGCTCCTAGCAGTTGGAACTTGCAAGACTGGCAAATTGTGATGGTGCAAGATGAGGCTCAAAAAGCAGCCCTTTCGGCAGCGGCTTGGAACCAGCAGCAGATTGTGCAAGCGCCCGTAACGTTTGTGTTTGCCGCAGCTCCTTACGCCTGGAAAGACGACACCCACATGCAGCAAATTTACCAAGAAGCCTTAAACCGAGGCGCTTGGCCACAGCAGACTATCGATCGCTTTAAAACGGTTATCCCTGAATTTCAAGAAAAATTGGGCGATCGCAACCGCGAGTACGCCATCAAAGACGCCATGATTGCGGCTACTCACATGGCGCTAGCGGCAGAAGCGATGGGGTTGTCTAGCTGCTTTCTAAACGGCTGGGCAGAAGCACAGGTTAAAGAAGTTATTGGGGCGGGAGACGAACTAGCGATCGCCGTTTTGTTACCAATTGGCTACAAAGCTGAACCCCGCAAAAATCCGGGTCGCTTGCCTTTGTCGCACAACGTTTTTGTCGATCAAATCGGCAATGCTTATTCGGGATAGTGGATGAGTCGGCGAGGTTTGCCGCTCTATAATTTAGACGACTTATGAATGTGTTCCAAATTGCATTGACTGCGGCAAACCTTGTTAACCATTAAAGATCTCCCTAAGTACGAAGCTCTGCTGAGCTTAGCCCAGCGATACCCCGAACTAGACATCACCTCCGTGGAAACCTGTTTAACGTTTTTGCGAACAGCGACAGATGTTTACGGTATTTTAGATGTGCATTTCGACCAATATGGACTTTCGATGGGGAAGTTCACGCTCTTGATGTTACTGGTTCATGCCGAAAAAGAATGGCTGACCCCCTCTGAATGTGCTGAACGAGCGGGGGTAACGCGGGGAACCGTCACTGGCTTGCTCGATGGCTTAGAACGCGAAGGCTGGATTCGCCGCTATCCGTGTCCTGAAGATCGACGGCGGCTGTATGTGTCGTTAACGGCGGAAGCGTGTCAGCGGTTAGATAAAATCTTGCCCAGGCATTTTGAGCTAATTGCTCAACTGCTTGCAGAGCTAACCCCTGCTGAAAAAAAGTTGCTGCAATCGCTGTTGCAAAAACTACGACGCGGGGCGCTTGCCTTACCCCAGGCAGCCGAGTTAGAGACTTGAGGCTGCGGTCAGTAGGGGGAACTTGCCCTCCCCACTTTTGCCCAATCGCTCGCTAAGGTAGCTCAAGTGCCCCGGTAGACCCAAATTCTTGCTACCCTGTTTTACAAGATTTAATAAGGTGCCATACTATATGGCTATTAATTGATTTTGATCATTCTGGGTTGATTCTTTTCGGTGGTAGCGTTTCAGGCATTCCTTCACACCTTAGGCTCTTATGGCATCTTCCAATCTCCAGTCCTCATCTGTAGAGACTTCTGACGCTCGCCCTTCCCCGGCAGTTGACACTTCTCGCTGGCAAAAAAGACTCTTGTGGGGGTTAGCTGGAGCGCTGGTCATTTTAGGCGGTGGCTTTTTGCTATGGCGAGCCTTTGCCCCTTCAGGTGCTCCGCCAGCGGGGCAGATGTCGCAGGCGGTTCCGGTGAAGCTAGCCACTGTTCAGCAAGGCACTTTGCGCAATAGCTCAGAGTTTATTGGCACCCTCGATGCTCAAGCCGGGGTAGCTTTACAGCCAGAAGTGGCAGGCCGCATCACTCAAATTTATGTATCTTCGGGCGATCGCGTGGCCGCAGGTACCCCCATTTTGCAGCTTAGCCCCGATCGCACCCAGGCCGAACTCAGCGCCGCCCTTGCCAACGCCACTGCTGCCCGCGCCGCCCGCGATAGCAGCCGCTCTCAGCTCAACTCGCTGTTGGCTCGCCGCGCCGAAGTCGAAGCCGAAGTCAATCTGCAAGAAGAAGAATATCGCCGAACGGCTTATTTGGTAGAGCAAGGGGCGCAGTCTGAGCAAGCACTAGATATTGCCAGTCGCGATCGCGAAGCTGCCCGCGCCAGTTTGCGATCGGCTGAGCAAGAAATTGCCGCTGCCCGCTCTAGCATTGAGCAGGCAAATGCGGCTTATGAGCAAGCGCAAGCCAACGCCGCCGCCGTCCGCGAAGATTTGCAAGATCGAACCGTCAGCGCCCCCATTGCTGGAATTGTGGCGGACATTCCGGTGGAGCTAGGCGAGTACGTTAGCCCTGGTACGGTATTAACCACGGTGGTGCAAAACGACACGCTCGAACTTGAATTATCGGTACCGATTGATCAAGCTGAGCAACTCGAACTGGGCTTACCCGTTGAACTGCTAGGCGCAGACAGCCAACCCCCTTTATCCACTGGCAGCATTACCTTTATTTCGCCGCAGGCTGACTCCGACTCGCAAACCATTCTGGCTAAAGCCCGTTTTCAAAATACCGCTGGCCGCTTACAAAACGATCAGCGGGTGAATGCCCGCATCATCTGGAATCAACGACCAGGCGTCCTGGTACCGACCAGCGCCATTTCTCGCCTGGGCGGACAAAGCTTTGTCTATACGGCGGTAGAGGCAGAGGCAACTGAGCAAGGTGAGGCACCAGCAGGAACGCGATCGCCCCAATCCCCTAACGCCCCCTCTGAGCCACAGCAAATTGCCCGTCTGCGTCCGGTAACGCTGGGCAGCATTCAAGGCAACAGCTACCAGGTGCTAGAAGGCTTAAGCCCAGGCGATATCATCGTGGTTTCGGGGGTGATTAATCTGCAAGATGGGGTGCCGATTATGCCCCAGTCCGAGGCAACGGCTGATCAGTCAGCCCCGCAAGCACCCTAAAGGTAGCTGCCAACAAACGGCTGTGGCCGGGGTTGCCAGCCACCGTTTGAGTTTGACCCGTTAGCATTTGCCCCAACCTGTTCGAACGATGAAGCCAGTCATTCTAGAAGCAACCGCTAATGGTCAAAATAGGGCTTGCTAACGACAATGCGATTTAAACACGCGATTTGAATACACAGTGTCTCACTCCACCCGCCTGAATAATAGAGCCATTTTTTCGGGGAGTGCTGACGGCCTTGCGTCTCGGTTTCTGTAGTCTTCACCTGCAACGACTATGTTTGTCGAATTTTTTATCAAGCGTCCTGTCTTTGCTACGGTCTGTGCTTTGATTTTGCTGCTGGTGGGGGCCATCAGTATTCCAACTTTGCCCATCGCCCAGTATCCCGACATTAGCCCAACCCAGATTAGCGTTCAGGCCAACTATATTGGTGCAGATGCCGTCACCGTAGAGCGGGGGGTAACAACGCTGCTAGAGCGAGAGATTAACGGCGTAGAGGGCATGCGCTACATGTCGTCTTCTAGCAGCAACAACGGCATTAGCACCATTACCATTACTTTTGATTCGTCCCGCAATAAAGACATTGCAGCGGTTGATGTGCAAAACCGGGTTTCGCTGGCTGAACCACAACTGCCAGAGCCAGTGCGCCAAACCGGGGTTTCTGTCACCAAAGAAACCAGCAACATTTTGCTGGCTATGAGTCTTTTTACCGAAAACGACGAATACGACAACATTTTTCTGAGTAACTACGCTGATCTCTACATTGTGGATGCGCTGCGGCGAGTAGAGGGGGTAGGCAATGTGGTTATTTTCGGTGAGCGTACCTACGCTATGCGGTTGTGGCTAGATCCGCAAAAGCTAGCAAGTCGTAATCTGGTGGCGCAAGATGTGGTGAATGCGCTGCGGGAGCAAAACATTCAGGTGGGAGCCGGACAAATTGGGCAGCCGCCGATCCCAGACGACCAGCAGTTTCAAATTGACTTGAGAGCCGTTAGCCGCTTGGCCGATGTGACTGAGTTTGAAGAACTGGTGATTCAAACGAATGAAAATGGCAGCTTAACCAAACTCAAAGATGTGGGATATGCCGAGTTAGGGGCTGAGAACTACAGTTCATTTTTGCGGTTTCGGGGTAGAGAAGCGGTTGGTTTAGGTATTTTTCAGTTGCCGGGGAGTAATGCCCTGGATGTGGCCAGAGGGGTCAAAGCTGAGATGGCTAGTCTGGCTGAGGTGTTTCCTCCAGGTATGGAGTACGGGATTGGCTTTGACACGACGGAATTTGTTGAGCAGTCTCTTTCTAGCGTGATCTGGACGCTGGTGCAGGCGGTGGCGCTGGTTGTGCTGGTAATTTACATCTTTTTGCAAGATTGGCGTACTACAGTCATTCCGGCAGTGACGATTCCGGTGTCTCTGGTGGGGACGTTTGCCATCATCAAAATTTTTGGCTTTTCGATTAATAGCCTGACGCTGTTTGGCCTAACGCTGGCAACCGGGATGGTGGTTGATGATGCCATTGTGGTGGTAGAAGATATTGCCCGCAAAATTCAAGAAGATGGCATGAAGCCGACGCGAGCCGCTATTGTGGCGATGCAAGAGCTATCGGGGGCGGTGATTGCGACTTCGCTGGTGCTGATGGCGGTGTTTGTGCCAGTGGCGTTTTTTCCGGGGACGACGGGGGCGCTTTACCGCCAATTTGCGTTGACGATCGCTTTTGCGATTGTGCTTTCAACCTTTAATGCGCTAACGCTAACGCCGACGCTGGCGGGTTTGCTGCTGCGATCGCGTCCTGAGCCAACGGGGTGGTTAGGCTATCTGTTTCGTAAGTTTAATAACTGGTTAGACTGGCTGCGCGATCGCTATCGGTCTTCTCTAGATCTGCTGAATAACGTTAAGCCTTTGGTGTTAGCGGCTTTTGTTTTTTTGCTGGTGATGACGGGTTGGCTTTACCGCACTGTGCCTTCTGCGTTTTTGCCGGAAGAAGATCAGGGTTACTTTATTACGCTGATTCAAGGGCCAGAAGGCGTTTCGCTTAATTACACCAGCGATGTTATGCGCCAGGTTGAAGAGACGCTGCTGGCGCAAGATGGGGTGCGGGCTACTTTTGCGGTAGGGGGCTTTAGCTTTAGCGGTAATACGGCTAACAATGGCGTTATCTTTACGACGCTGAATCCCTGGCAGGAGCGGGATGTACGGGTGCAGGATTTGATTGGTCAGCTTCAGGGGAGGTTTGGGGGCATTACCGAGGCGCGAGTTTTTCCAGTAAATCCGCCGCCGATTCAAGGGTTGGGCAACTTTGGTGGCTTTGAGTTTCAGCTACAAGATCGCCTGGGGAATTTGAGCATTTCGCAGTTGGTGCAGGCGATGGGGCAGCTTTTGGGGACGGCTAACCAACAGCCCGAAATTCAGCAGGCTTTTAGTACCTACGCTGCTAGTACGCCGCAGATTTTGATTGAGGTGGATCGCAACCGGGCGAAGTCGTTGCAGGTGAATATTGACGATATTTTTGCGACGCTGCAAACCTATTTAGGGTCGCAGTATGTCAATGACTTTGTTCAGGGGCAGCGGACGTATCGGGTCTATGTGCAGGCGGCTCAGCAGTTTCGCTCTAATCCAGAGGATATTTCTCAGCTCTATGTGCGATCGCAGACGGATGAAATGATTCCGATGGGCAACTTGGTGACGCTGACAGAAACCACAGGGGCACAGACGATTAATCACTATAATCTTTACCGAGCGATCGCCATTAATGGCAACCCGGCACCTGGTGAAAGTTCCGGGGCGGCGATTCAGGCGATGGAGCGGGCTGCTGCCCAAGCGTTGCCGCCGAGTGCGGGCTATGAGTGGTCGGGTATTTCGCTCGAAGAAATTCAGTCTGGCAACCAGGCACCGATTATTTTTGGCTTGGGGCTGGTGTTTGTCTTTTTGGTACTGGCGGCTCAGTATGAAAGCTATATTGACCCGGTGATTATTCTATTTGCGGTGCCGCTGGCGGTGCTGGGGGCTTTGACGGCTCAATGGTTGCGGGGTTATCCCAATGATGTGTACTGCCAGATTGGGTTGGTGATGCTGATTGGACTGGCCAGCAAAAACTCAATTTTGATTGTGGAGTTTGCTAACCAACTGCGCGATCAGGGGTTTCCGATTGTCAAGGCGGCTTTTGAGGCTTCTAAGCAGCGGATGCGTCCAATTTTGATGACGGCAATTTCTACGCTGAGCAGTATTTTTCCGCTGGCGATCGCTTCTGGGGCGGGGGCTGCTAGTCGGCGATCGCTGGGGAATGCGGTTTTTGGCGGTATGTTTATCGCTACGTTTTTAAGCCTGTTTGTGGTGCCGATTCTCTATATTGTGGTGAAGCAACTCAGCGATCGCTATTTGTTTAACGATGACGACGATACCGATGGCGGGGCTTCTGAAGCTTCTGAGGAAGATCGGCTTCCAGTAGCATCTCAGTCTTAAAGGCTGTGCCAAGCGAAAACCTGAGTATCGGCTTTGCGGCTCTGCCATAAATTGGGCAGAACCGCGACTGGCTTAGATACCTACCCACAAGCTGAAGATATAGCTGTAGCCAAAAGCGTTAAGACGCTAAGACACTTCAATTGCTGAAAGCCGCTGGCAGAAAAGCTTTCCTTCTGCCCTCAGCCTTCAGCCTTCTACCTTTAGCTATAACCGCTATCCCAAACGCACTAGCTTAACGAGTAGCCCCATCACTTCACCCGGATTGGGGGTGAGGATGACGCGGCCTTCAGGAATTTCGATCGGGTGCGTCCAGCGGAAGGTTTCGGCGTAGTGGGCTTGGTGGAGCTGGTGAATGGTGCGCT
>NZ_JBQLZL010000059.1:0-9222 GCF_052168255.1 Almyronema sp.
ATCCAAAATCGAGAATTGATATGACGCTTGCAGGGGCTAGCGCCTCGTCGCAGATCAAAACCCAAGTCAAAAACGGCGATCGCTGCCGCCCAAGCCGGACTCAACCCAGCCCATCACCCCGGCTCGATCCAATGCAAATAGCAATTTTTCCCCGTACCTGACGCTGTTCAAGGTGGCGAATTGCCGTGGGTACTTCACTCAAGGAATAGGTGCGATCGACAAAAGGAACAAGCTGACCCGCTGCTAAAAACCGCTGTAGCGTCAGCAGATCTGCCTGATGGGGGGTTGAAGCCAAGCACTTGACCTGACGCTGGGTTAATTTTGACAGCACTGGGCCTAGCAGCATTGCTTGGAAAAAGCTACCCGTAGAGCCGCCTACCATGACATAGGTGCCCGTCGGCGTCAGTAACGATAAATAGTCAAAAAATGAACGGTACGCAGCCGTATTGAAAATCAAATCATAGGGCTGTCTGGTTTGGGCAGCGGTTTGGGTGTAATCAATCACGTAGTCGGCTCCCAGCTTGCTTACCAGGTCTGCCTTCTCTGGGCTACATCCAGCCGTTACTTCAGCCCCAAACATCTTGGCAAGCTGAACGGCAAACGACCCCACCCCACCAGCGGCTCCTAAAATCAAAACTTTTTGTCCCGGCTGAAGTTGCCCCACATCCCGCAGCCCTTGCAGAGCAGCCAGAGCCGAAACCGGAACAGTCGCCGCCGCAGTGAACGTCAGGTTGTCGGGCTTTAAGGCCAGCGCCGACTCAGGAGCACAAGCATATTCGGCAAAAGCGCCAAACCCAGCTTCAGATAAGTCTCCAAACACCTCATCTCCAGGCTGAAACTGCGTCACGGCTTGCCCCACCGCCTCTACCTGACCCGCTAAAGCAGCACCGAGGATAGGGTTTTTAGGCTGACGCAGCCCACCATAAATCAGGCGAATCAAAAAGGGGGTTCCCCGCATCAAATGCCAGACCCCCGCATCCACCGAAGCCGCCCGCACCCTTACCAAAACCTCGTTAGCGCTGATAGTCGGTTTTTCAACTTCCGCCAATCTCAACACATCGGCTGAACCATACTCGCTCTGGACGATTGCTTTCATGGGGAGACTTCTACAGCAGAAAGGGCACGATGGGCGCTAGGCCAAGGTATCCATATTGTTTCATAGCAGCGGCGGTTTTCTCGGCGATCGCCTGTTATCTGCCGCTGTCTTTAGCTATCAATGACCGCTTTCATCGACTGAGCCGCTATTCTGCAGCAATCGTTTGATAAAAACGGTTCACATCTAGCAGGGTTCGGAGATGATAAACCTGCTTGCTGTGCTTGGCTTGGCTGACATACTGCCGATATTGGGGAGTGAGCTTTTGATCACACAGCCAGACTGTAGCGTAGCTATTCAAAGTCCCCTGCCAGAGCGGGCTATTATCAGGCCAGCCTGCAGGAGGAACAAAAAAGCCTTGCAAAAAGCGCTTGGTGACCCATCCATAATGCCGCCATAAAGGCATATCCATATACACCAGCGTATCGGCAATCTCCAGCCGGGGCCACACCGTATCGAGTGAGCCAAACCCCTCTATAATCCACTGGTCTTGCCACAAAATGCGATCGTGAGCCGCTTTAAAGTCCGCGTGGGGTACTTCACCGCCACCGGGTCTGTACTTCAACAGATCTAACGAAATCAGCGGTAAACCCGTCATGGCAGCTAGCCGCTTACTCAAGGTCGATTTACCGCCGCCCGCATTACCAAATACCGCAACCTTTTGCATCGCCTTCTCCGCCAAGGGCTGCCTTTAACCCTTTGTTTAGTTTCTAAATTAGCAGCTACAGAAGACAGCAGCTCAGGGTAAACAACACTGCGGCCAAGCCAGCCGCCACCGTCCGCACATGGTTCCACAGCGTCCAACGGCTTAAGTATTGGCTCCAGAGGGCTGAGCCTTCAACGCTGTCGGCAGCAACCCCCGCGAGAGCATCATTGAGCGGCACATTACCAGCAATCGTCACGCCAATTGTGCCGATGAGGTAGAGCAAGCTGCCAGCCAGCCAGTAAAGGGCGGTGGGTTGCCCCCCATGGCGTAGTGCCCACGCTGACAGCACCAACCCCGCTAAACCAGGGCCAAAAAAGACAGTCATAAACCAGGGATTAATCACCGTCAGGTTGATGGATTGCATGGCGGCGATGCCTTGGGCGGGGGGTTGCTGAGCCAATGCCTGCATGACAAAGGTTGAGAAAGCAAAGAAAATACCAGCCGTTAAGGCGCTGGCGATCGCGGTAAACAGTACCAGCGGCAAACGCCAGTGATCAATTAGTGTCATCACGCTCTTTCGCTTCTAGGTTTGCTAGCAATCAATAGGAGAGGCTAGGTGCCTGGTGCAGATAAGCCGTATCGCTAAGCTGCTTCAAGATAAAGTCAGCCACATCGGCGCGCGAGATTTTGAGCTGTGAGGTTTTATCCGTACCTGGAAAGCCGTGTCGGTATTGTCCGGTGCGATCGCCCGTTACAAAAGCACCCGGACGGATAATCGTCCAGTCCAAGCGGCTTTGCTTGACTTCAGCTTCTTGCCGTTGATGATCGCTAAACACGTTTCGCAAAATCAGCCCAAACATGATGTATTTCCAGTAGAAATTCAGACTGCCCCAACTATCGCCCGCCCCCAGCGTCGTTTGGCAAATCAATCGGCGAACGCCTGAGTGCTCCATCGCTTGAATAATATGCCGCGTCCCCTGTGAGCGCACAGTTCCCGTCAGCTTTTGGCCAGAACCCAGGGTGCAAACCACCGCATCCTGCCCTTGCACAGCCTGGGCGACGGCAGTTGGAGCCAAAACATCTCCCTGAAATAGCGTCAGGTTGGGATGCTGAATCGCCAGTTTGGCAGGATGGCGGCCAAAAGCTGTCACCTCATGCCCCTGCGTCAGCGCCTGCTCCACCACCTGACGACCCACTCCCCCAGTAGCACCAACAATTAATAATTTCATCTCAGTTGCTCCTGTAAGCATGACACTTTATAACTTAAAGAAGCAAACGAGTTGCAGCTATCAGGTTCTTGCGTAACTTGTACAATCTTGCTGTCAGTTTTCAGCGTGGCTGCCAGCCACGCTCGCCAGCTTGACTTTGCTCAGCAGACCTCTGGGAGACGCCCGATGGAAAACCTCAGCCCCCTCCAGGCGGCTAGCAGCCCCTCACCTGCCGAATTTCAGGCAACGCGCTGCTGGGAAAACCTTCGCCTTGAACGCCTCCAGAACGCGCCCGGAGAAGCAGATTGCCATTTTGCCACAGAGCATACGCTGTTTGTATTTCTGGCACCGCGCCCGGTTCACTATCTTCAGGCTCAAGCGGGTCAAACCTACACCGGGCTGTATCGCCAAGGAGACGCCACCCTAACCCCGGCTGATACACCGTTTTTTGCTCGCTGGCAGGGTGAAGAAGAAGTTTTGCAGATTCAGCTAACCGCTGCGTTTGTGCAAAGCGTTGCCAGCGAAACCCTGAATCAAAATGCCGATTGCCTGACGTTGCAGCCTCAATTTCAAATTCGCAACCCCCAAATTGCAGCGATCGCCACTTTGCTTCTCAACGAAACGAACCCGACCCCATCCAGCGAACATCTATATATAGACTCGTTAGCCAATGTTTTAGCGGTGCAACTGCTGCGGCACCATGCCACGACTCAGCCCCAGGTACCTAGCTACGAAGGTGGCTTACCGCCGCCGCAACTGCGGCAAGTTTTAGCGTACATAGATGCCTATTTAACTCAAGACATCAAACTGGCCGATTTAGCCAAGCTGATCGGCCTCAGCCCATTTCATTTCAGCCGTCTTTTTAAGCAGTCGCTGGGCATCTCTCCTTACCAATACCTGATTCAGCAGCGGGTAGAGCGGGCAAAGCGGCTTTTAAAACACAGTGACCAGGCCATTGTCGAAATTGCCCTGGCGTGTGGGTTTAACAGCCACAGCCATCTCAGCAAACAATTTCGCCAGCTTACAGGTACCACCCCCAAGGCGTACAGAGCCGCATCCGGTTAAAGATCACGGCTAGCTGCGCGGCCAGTGCTGCGGGGAAAGCGGGCAGGCGGGTTTCTATCTGCGATCGCCTGTTGCATCAGCGCTATGCGCCGTTGATTGGCAGTCAGGGCGATCGCTTGACGGCGCAAATAAGTGCATATACACTTACTTTATGGAAAGCCAACTCTCCCCCGCTGAACTAGGTGAAGTCGTTTCTACCTGTGCCTGTTTCAACCTGCGCAAGGCAACACGGGTGATCACGCAGCACTTTGACGAAAGTCTCAAACCCAGCGGCTTGCTGATTACCCAATTTACAATTCTTGTGGCCGTCGCTCTGGCGAAGTCAGCCACGATGAATGAGTTAGCCCAAAACCTGGTTATGGATCGCACCACCCTCACCCGCAACCTCAAACCTTTGGAGCGCCAGGGATGGTTAAAATCTGAGCCAGGTTCCGATCGGCGCACTCGCGTCATTAGCCTGACTCAAGCAGGAGAAGCTATCCTGGCGATCGCGCTGCCCCTGTGGCAACAAGCGCAAAAAAATGTAGAGCAAACCTTAGGACAAGCCCACTGGCAAACGCTACTGGCTCAGCTCACTGAAACAACAGCTTTGATGAGCGATCGCTAAAAATTTTCGGCAATAAGTGTATATGCACTTATTTGAAAGCAACGGCTGACTTGGTTCAATTCAGCAAATTTTCACTCACAACTGGAGGCTTTATGGTTTCTCTTTCTTCCAAGCAACGTCACCAAATCAAACGGCAACTCTTTTTGACCCTGAGCATTTGGGGCTTGGGGGTGGCTGCAGGCAGCTATTTTGGCTACTTGAGTCGGCTGTCGCTGCCGTGGCTTGCTTTGCTGGTGGTTAGCGGCATCCTTTGGCCTGTCGCCGTTTACTATGGCACCCCGACTTTCCGCAGCTATATCCAAGGGCTAGATCTTGATGACCTCACCTTGTTTCATCTCTGGCGAATTCCAGCAGCCTTCGTCTTTTTTAGTTATGGTCATCAACATTTGTTGCCCGCTGACTTTGTGCGTAACGCCGCCTGGGGCGATTTGGTCGCCGGATTGCTGGTATTGGTAGTTTGGGGGCTACCCAAAAGCAACTGGAAGTATTGGGGCTTTCACCTTTTTGGGCTGGCTGACTTTGTCGTCGCCGTGGGGACGGGTTTAACCTTTTCGCTGCTCCGCGTTCCGATGATGGAGACAATTACAACCTATCCCCTAGCCTTAATTCCCTTGTTTGGCGTGGGGATTTCAGGCGCTTCTCACCTGATGGCTCTAGACATTTTGAGGCAGCGCCACCGCCAAAGCAGCGCAACATGACTTAACCCCTAGCAGCGCAAAGGTACTCAGGGGGGTACTGCCAGGGTAGCAGCAGCATTCCATACTCAAGGCATGAGAAGTCAAGACGTTAGAAGCCTTTTGAGGACATTTTTGCGGCGCAATTGAGGGTTGCAAAAAAACTTCGCCTGAGCTAAGCCGACCTCCTCAGCCCGTCGGCGGCGTCTGAGCAAAATTGTAGACGGCCCTCGCTGTCGATTTGGCTTAGCTCAGTTTCTGGGGTTCGTCAGACATTTTCTATCGGGTTTAGGCGTCTGTGAACCTGGCCTTAAGTTTTGGCTGCTCTGAGGCGGTGACACCGCCTGGATTCACCCCCCTCCGGGGAGACGATTTTAGGAGCTTTGAAATGGAACCGAAATATTTTATTGAGAATCGCTACTCATTCGTCGTCGATGCGCTATCCAAAATTGACCAGGTAGACTACGAAGTTGACACCCCTGAAACCAGTTTTGAACGCAATGTTCAGCGTCAGCTAGCGATCGCCAATCGGTTGCTTATGGCCAGAAAATACAGTTCAGCTCTGGCTAAATATCGCCACATTCGCGGCCTGATTGCCGCTACGCTGCGCCCCCAAATTAGCGTCCTCAATGGCACGCTGGTTAACCACAGCCAGTTTGACCTAGCCCAAATTGCAGACCCCTTAGTAGCGGTTTCAGCCAACCTGCTCAGCCAAACCCCGGTGACAGCTAGCACCCTACCCGAAAAGTTTCGCTCGTCAAAGGTGAACCTCCCCACAGAGGTAGTTAAGCAATTTACCACCTTTGAGCAAGTGGGTCTTAAAGATCGAGAAGCGGCCATTGGTACACTGCTCGATGAGGCCAGTGTATTAATCAAAAATCGCCAGTTTAAGCCAGCTACTCGCCTGTTTGAGCAAGCGCTGGAGCAAACAGAGGCCAGCGAACTGCGCGGGGCTTTGCTGCACGATTTAGCCATTTTGCAAGAACGCAGCGGCGATCGCCCAACGGCTCTACAAACTATGCAGCGTAGCGTCAAAACCTACAGCCAGATTGATCAGCCAGAGGCTCAAATTACCGCTTTAACCACGCTCGCGGGTATACAGGCGCGGGGCAAAGACGAAGCCGCTGCCAACCAAACCTTAAAAACCATCAGCAACCTGCAGCAAGAACGCAATGTCTTTCCGATTGTGGTGACAGCCAATACCCGCGTCGCCGAGACGGAACTGCTAACCCCAACTCGATCGACGGTTGCTCGGCTAAATGAACCCAACCTACCGCTGAGCCGTTCGCCCCTGACCTCGTCTGAACGGGTCGTCGCTGGCACCCCTAGCGTTCTCACCCCCAACCTTAGCCGCCCCACCATAAGCCGGGAGACCATAACGCGATCGCCCAGTACCCCTGTCGCCACCCGCACCCTGGAGCTAAATCTGGCTGAGATTGAAGCGCAGCCCGTCGAGCTGCTAGCTGCCACCGCTTTTGGGCAGCGACAAACCCAAAAGCAAATGACGATTGTTGATAGCCAGCAAACAGCCCATGCCATTCAGCTCAATGGCAACGCGGCTAGCGAACTGAGTCGCTTTTACACCACCTTGCAAACCACCCAAGATGTCGGCTTGCTGATGGGCTATTTGCAAAGCTACACGGTCACGGTGGCTTACCTCACCCATGTTTATGCCTGGGTGATTCCCATGGCAATGGGCGACTGCTTAGTAGCGCTAGGAGACTATGCCGCCGCCGAGCGGGAATATTTATCGACCTTAAACTACCGCTATCTCAACGAAGTCGTTGAAGTGGTCAACCTCTGGCTGCGACTGGCTGAGCTTTATCTAGACTGGGGCGATCGCCTTTATCGCCAAGCCCGCAACGACGTTTCCGAATTTAGCAAAGCCCGCGAAAAATACGAAAACGTGCTGCTGCTCAACAATACGATTCGCAGTTCTTCGCCACTTTATCAAAGTCCCAAATTTAGCCGTATGAGCCAGCGCGTTAATACGGCGATTCAAGCCCTCTTTGTCAATTCCACCCATCTTGATGAAAACCCGCGCCTGCTGATAGCGCTATGGCGAGCCAGACACCAGATTTTTAAGATTGACAACGAGCTAAACTTTATCGGCTTGGGTGTGCATATTCCGCCCTTTAGCTTCGAGTATCTGCAAAATCTGGCTCGCTATTTTGCCCAGCATGCCTCGCAGGTTGAGCAAATGTATATTCAGTTTCAAAGTACGGGCGAAAACGAAGAACTGCGCGAACAGCAAATGGCGCAGCAGGCTGAACTGGCGATCGCTTCGGTAGAGCTAGAGCAACGCGGCGTCAACGAAGCCCAAGAAGGCGTCGATGTTGCCCAAGCCAATTTTAATTACACCCAGGTACAGATCAACAACGCGATCGCCCTGCGCGATCAGTTCAACAGCGTTAAGTCGGAACTGCAAGAACTGTCTCGCCTACAAGCTTGGGCCGGAGCAGCTTCTAACGACGAAGTCAAACTCAAAGTAGACAACGCTACTTACTACAGCACCGATAGCAAACCCCGCAGCCATGTTCTTTTTGACCTGGCCAATCGCCGCGCTCAAATTAGCAACCAGATTGAGTCTACTCGTTTGCAACACGCTGTTAACTCCGCTAATGCTTACAGCCAGGTAGCCCAGCAGCAAGTGCAGCAAGCCCAAGCGCGGGTAGCCGTAGCTGAGCAGCGAGTCGCGATCGCCCAGCTTCAGGCTCAGCACGCTCAGGAAAATCTGGCCTTTTTGTCTGAGCGAGAATTTACCTCGGCCCTGTGGTACAACCTGGCGCGAGAAGCCCGCCGACTGGCTCAGCGCTATTTAGATATGGCCATTGAAGTGGCAACGCTGATGGAAAAAGCTTACGAAGCCGAAACCGGACGCGACCTACGCAAAATCAAATTTGAGTATGGGCTAGATCGGTTGAATGGCTTGCTCGGTTCAGAAGCGCTGCTGCTTGATGTGGACTATTTCAGTTTAGACGCTGTCCGCACCAAGTCTAAAAAGGCGCAGATGAAGCAGATTATATCTTTGGCGGATACGTTTCCCAGCGCCTTTAACCAGCTCTTGCAAACCGGGCAAACCTTCTTTGAAACCACCCTAGAACACTTCGATCGCCGCTATCCTGGCTTTTATCTGCAAAAGGTGAAGCAAGTTGAGCTGGTTTTTGTCGGCCTCAACGGCACAGAAGGCATTCACGGCACGCTACGCAATATTGGTCTGTCTCAGTTTCGCCAAAAGAACGGCACCGTCGTCAATCAGACATATCCAGCCGATGTCATGCCGCTGTCAGACTACAACGTTAAGCAAGACGCCATTGTCTTTCAGCTCGACAGCAGAGAACTGCGGCTGTTTGAAAATAACGGCATTGCCACTCTCTGGCAGCTAGACTTACCGCTAGCCGTCAACACCTTTGATCTGGGGCAAATCCTCGATATTCAAATGGTGCTTTACTACGATGGCTTCTTCGATGCCCGCTTAGAGCAGCAAATCAAAGCAACGCTGCCCGCTGTCGGCAGCGGCGCTCGGGCGCTGTCGTTACGGCTTTATGCTGCCGATGAACTCTTCTTCTTGAAAAGTCAGGGCACAGCCGAACTGGCGATCGCGCCTGAACTGTTTCCGGCTAACCAAACCCAGCCCGTTTTGAAGCACTATCGCATTCAGGCAATGGGTGCAGCTAGCACCGTGGCAGGGCTGAACCTGCGGATTGACTTTATCAACGCAGGCGTGTCTCACACGTTCCAGCTCGATAGCGACGGCAACGCCGACGACGCTAGCTTTAGCGATCCGCTCGATCGCTCTCTGTTTGACACCTGGAGGCTGACGATTGATCCAGCGGATAACCCTAGCGTCGATCTCTCCCAGCTAGACGATATTGCTGTGTACGTCGAGTACACCTTCACGTATCGCCACTAAGGCCAGCCAGTAGGGG